>NZ_VPBA01000032.1:0-34925 GCF_013418945.1 Acinetobacter sp. YH12112
CCACATCTCCGACAGACTAGGCCAGCATCATTGGTCTCTTCAAATAATTTAACCCATACGAGTCTTTGTTGAATTTCTCTGTTCATAGACACCAATTATATTGAAATGATGTCTATGAATCACACATTTTATGCAGTTTAATGACATCGCCTTTAAAGCTGCCATCTGCCTCATAACTCAAAAAGTTACCGCTATAAAAACAATAATCCAGGCCGCAATAAAAATAATCGCCATAAGCCAGTGCAAGACCTGAGCGGTGCGGGTGTAGTAGAGTGATGTGTTATTCATATTCTAGCAGAGGATAAAAAGATCCGTTTTATCCTAATCTGTTCTTGTTTGCTCGGAAACCGGACAAATGCAACGTAGCGTTCCAGATTTGGGGTGATCACACATTCATTCGATGACGGGTGATATGACAAACGAAAAAATTTGTGACTTATATAAACAATCTTAATAGCGCCCATTGGTCAATTCTAGGCTTCGATAAGAAGCTTGTAATAGATTGCGCTACTAGACGATTTATTGAGTTAAATCGCCCAGATGATCAGTGATCACGAAAGATAAGGGGCTTCTGGCTGCATATTAAATGATCTGCATCTGATCTCATCTTAAGGATTTCTTTTTTCAATCTGTTGAGTTGCGTCACAAAGCAAGTGCTAAAATACTGAAATTCGGCAGAGTTTCTCAGCAGTATCCTCAACTGCAAGCAAAGGAAAATACATGCAACCCAATGCACTCATAAAGTTCCATCACAGATTTAACATGCAAGGATTGGGCGGCTAATGCGATCACTTGCAATCAGTACACGGCTCGGCGGTTTCTACTTCTTTTACTACGCCATTGTTGGAACCTTCATGCCGTTTTGGAGCCTGTATCTGGAAGATCAGGGCTTTAATTATCAGGAAATCGGGATTCTGTCTTCCATTGCAATTATCACCCGGTTTTTTGCGCCTTTTATTTGGGGCTGGATTGCCGATAAATCCGGTAAACGTATGTTGCTGGTGCGTATTGCCACCTGGATGGAAGCCTGTATCTGGTTCATGCTGTTTATCATTCCGAATAGTTTTCAGTCAGTGGCATTGTTGATGCTGATTTTCAGCTTTTTCCAGAATGCCATTTTGGCCCAGTTTGAAGGAGTGACCTTATTCTGGCTGGGCGATCAACGTGAACAGCTGTATGGCAAGGTGCGTAAATGGGGATCGGTCGGTTTTATTGTTGCGGTATTTGGTATCGGCGCGTTGCTGGAAATTATTCCAATCTCCATGCTGCCAGTATTGTTGCTATGTATCGCGTTTCTGGCATTTATCTGGTCTTTTAGCATTAAAGAACCCAGCGCTGCACCTAGTTCCCAAAAACAGCTGGAACCTTTGTGGCCGGTGTTAAAACGACCTGTGGTGGCCTGTTTTTTCCTCATTGAGTTTATTCTGCTATTTTCGCATGCGCCGTTTTACAGTTTTTATAGCAATTATCTGAGTCAGGCTGGTTTTAGTACTTCAATAATTGGTTTGTTGTGGTCAGTAGGCGTGATTGCAGAAATTATCATGTTTGCTTATGCAACCTTTTTCTTGTCGCGCTGGTCATGGCGAACGCTGGTGATGGCCTGTTTGCTGCTGACCGGTTTACGCTGGATTGTTGTTGGTTTGGTACCTGACAGTTTTATCGCCCAGTTTTTTGCCCAGACCATCCATGCCTTTAGTTTTGGCTTATTCCATGTGATTGCGATGCGGGTGATTTTTCAGAATTTCAGCTTGGGTCAGCAAGGACGAGGGCAAGCTATCTATAGCACTATGTGGGGTATGGGTGTGGCGTTGGGAAGTATTTTGGCTGGTTATTATTGGGATATTTTTTCAGGGCAAACGGTCTTTATCTGGGCTGGCTTATCTACATTACTGGGTTTGTTACTGGTCTTTGGTTTACCGAAACAGCTACAAAAACAGGCGTAGAAAAAGCCGGTCATATCGACCGGCTGTTGAATCAGGCTATTCAAGTCTTTAAATTTTGATGTGCTGATATTGCGGGAACCACGGCTGAGCCTGTTCCAGTTGTGCAGCCAGTTGTAGTAATACATCTTCACGAGCAAAAGGTGCAATAAACTGAGAACCTAAAGGCAAGTGCTGTTTATTCCAGTACAGTGGCACAGACATCGCCGGTAAGCCGGTAATATTGGCCAGCTGGGTAAAAGGCACCCATTTCAGGTTTTCCCGTACAATCTGATCGACCAGTTTGCCTTGGGTTAACAGATGCGCCTGTCCGACTTTCAACAAGGCTTTTAACACCGGTTTTTGCCAGGCTGGGGTTTTAACTTCGCCATTCTGGGGAGCTACCGAGGCTGTGGCTGGGGTCAGATATAAATCATAACGGTCAAAGAACTGGTTCATTTGCGTGGTATAAACGCCCCAGTTATTCAGGTTATGAATATAATCCAGCGCAGAGGTTTTGGCGCCAAATGCGGCCAGCGCCAGTGAATCCAGTTCAAAATCATCATTGCGTGAAGGATACTGCGCGCGAATCTGACTCAGCATATAAGAGAACTGGCTAAACCAGGTGGTAATAAAATCTTTGGCTAGTTGCATGCCATCAATAGCTGGCTGATCTTCAATTACTTCATGCCCAAGGCTGGTTAAGAGTTTTACAGTGTGCTCAATGGCCTGAATAGCATCTTTAGATACAGCGGTACCAATAGGAGAGTGGGTGCTAAACGCAATTTTCAGTTTTTTCGGTGCTTGTTGCATCAGCTGCAGATATTGACCTTCCGGGCGCTGAATCTTAAATAAAGAGCTGTGTTCTTCGCCGTGGGTTGCATCAAGCATGGCAGCGCTATCCCGGACACTGCGCGTCATCACATGCTGAATGGCAGCGCCGTGCATGGCTTCACTCATGGATGGTCCCCATGGGGTACGGCCACGACTCGGCTTTAAACCGAACAAGCCGCAATAAGAGGCAGGAATACGAATCGAGCCACCGCCATCGCCGGCACCGGCCAGTGGCACAATACCGGCGGCCACAGCAGCCGCAGAACCACCCGATGAGCCGCCACTATTATGTTTTAAATGCCACGGGTTTTTACAGCTGCCCCAAGCATCCGGTTCGGTAATGCCTTTGATTCCGAATTCAGGAGTGTTGGTACGGCCAAAAGTCACAATTCCGGCCTGTTCCCAACGATTGACAATTTCAGCGTTTGTTTCGGGAATATAGCCCATTCTTTTTAAGCCTTGACAGCCATAAGAAGTTGGGTAGCCCGCATATTCCTGAAACAGGTCTTTGACCAGAAAGGGTACCCCAGCAAATGGACCAGACAATGGTCCTTGTACGCGTTGCTGGGCATGTTCATGCATCGGAATAATAATTGCATTCAGGCTTTTAGTTTGTTCGGCACGTTGTATGGCCAGTTCCAGCAGTTCCGATGCCTGAATTTCTTTTTTTGCCACTAATTTGGCCAGCCCCAGACCATCATATTTTAAATATTCTTGTAACTTCATTTTCAATCCTGAAAATATAAATTGTCAGAAACTGTTGTAAGAGATTTTACGCAAAGTTGCAAGGCGAGATTAAAATTTAAACAGTAAAAATTAGCGATTTTGGGGCTTAAAAAAATTGTTGAGTTATGTTTATGCACTAAGTTTATTGCAAAAAATATGCTAACGTTAGCGGGTACTTTATATCATTGAATCAATGTATGAAAAAACTTTATCTCACCAGTTTAATGTTAGTATGTTGCACTGCCGTGATGGCCAATGAAACAAAAACGACAACAACAAATAGTGCTGCCGCAACCGCTGCAAAAGCGCCTGTCAATGCCAATACCGTTCGTGTCATTACCCGTCCTGAAATTGTGGGATTGTGGGGCATGGAAATTCCAAATAACCGCAAATGTATTGAATATTATAATTTTCGGGGTGATAACGATGTCATTATCAAAAGCGGTCAGGAATGGTCGTCTGGCATCTATGACTATCAGCCGGCAGAAGATCCGGCCAGCAGTTTACCTGCCTTAATCATGCAAATTAAATATGACAATAATGAGGTCGATTGTTCCGGTTATCAGGAAGATCAGACCGGGGAGATTTCACAATATTTTGTGCAATGGAAAAACCCGCATACTATTCATTTCTGTAGTAATGAAAAAGCCGAACAGTGCTTTGCCACTTTGCGCCGTGTTTTGCCTTAAAGCTGAAATTCAGCCATAAAAAAACCGCTGAAATCAGCGGTTTTTTTATTTTCACAAGGAAACGCTTAGGCTTCCTTGTTGGCACCATCAAGCTGCTTTAACAAATGCTTTTCCAGGTAGTGAATATCCATTGCCTGTTTGCAGAAGTTTTCATCTTGCAAGATCAGATCTTTATGTAATGGAATATTGGTTTTCACACCGGTCAAAATCATTTCATCCAGCGCCTGACGCATGCGCGCAATACTGGTGCTACGGTCTTTACCATGCGCAATCAGTTTAGCGATCATCGAGTCGTAATAAGGCGGAATGCTATAGCCCGGATAGATATGTGAATCTAAGCGGATACCGGCACCACCAGACGCGTAGAAGTTTTCAATCTTGCCTGGTGATGGTAGGAAGGTTGATGGATCTTCCGCATTGATACGGCATTCAATGGCATGACCTTTCACCTGAACATCTTCCTGCTGAATGTCGAGGCCTAAACCACCGGCAACGCGCAGTTGTTGTTCAATAATATCAATACCTGTGACCATTTCAGTTACCGGGTGTTCTACCTGAACACGGGTGTTCATCTCGATAAAGAAGAACTCGCCATCTTCAAACAGGAACTCGAAAGTACCGGCACCGCGATACTGCATCATCTTACAGGCGTTGACACAGGCTTCTAAAATATCTGCACGTGCTTGCTCTGGCAGGTTTGGTGCTGGTGCTTCTTCCAGAACTTTTTGATGGCGACGCTGTAAAGAGCAGTCACGGTCATACAGATGGATGGCATGGCCGTTACCATCGCCCAGTACTTGCACTTCAACGTGACGAGGCTTTTGCAGGAAACGTTCCATATAGACCGTATCATCACCAAACCACATTTCCGCATCACGCTGCGCCGCTTGTACCGATTCCAGCAGGGTATCGACACGTTCAACAATACGCATACCACGACCACCACCACCGGCAGCTGCTTTGACAATCAGCGGAAAGCCGATTTCTTTGGCTTCAGCCAGGGCATTTTGTGGTGTTACTGCATGGGCAGAACCTGGTACCGTCGGTACGCCGGCTTTACGCATGGCGGTAATGGCAGAAACCTTGTTCCCCATTAAGCGGATGTGTTCTGGACGCGGACCAATAAAGATAAAGCCTGAGCTTTCTACAATTTCGGCAAATTCCGCATTTTCAGACAGGAAACCATAACCCGGGTGAATGGCATCAGCACCGGTAATTTCTGCTGCGGTAATAATCGCAGGAATATTCAGATAACTGTCGCTGCTCGCGCCCGGACCGATACACACGGCTTCATCACAGAAACGTAAATGCATCAGGTCTTTATCGGCATCGGAATAGATACCGACAGTTTTGATTCCTAAAGTTTTGCAGGCCCGGGTGATGCGAAGCGCAATCTCACCACGGTTTGCAATTAAAACTTTTTGCAACATTGTGAGTCCCCGTGGTCTTAAGCGCGGTAGCGGAAGAGTGGTTGACCAAACTGAATCACTTCACCATTTTTAACTAGAATTTCTTCAATCACGCCGCTTTGAGTTGCTTCAATCGGGTTCATGATTTTCATGGCTTCGATAATACCTAAGGTTTCACCTGCAGAAACGGTTTGACCGATTTTCACAAAAGGTGCTTCACCTGGGCTTGGTGCTGCGTAGAACACGCCAACCATTGGAGAAGTTTCAACTGCGCCACGTGGAGAAGATTTCGGTGCTGATGGCAGATCTGCTGCTGGAGCAGGCATTGCTGGAACTGCTGCCGCTACTACTGGACTGCGACGAGTAAGCGCAATCGCCTGATCGCCTTCTTTAACTTCAATCGCTTGTAAGTCAGATTCAATCATCAGGTCGATGAGTTTCTTGATTTTACGGATATCCATGAGACAGTATTCCTAATTAAGATTGCGAAGTGAGTTGAATTTTTTCGATAACGTAGTCAAGTGCAGCAGCATAGCCTTTTGCACCCAATCCGCAGATCACGCCTACAGCTTTATCGGACAAATATGAATGATGTCTAAATGCTTCACGTGCATGCACGTTAGACAGATGAACTTCAATAAACGGGATGGCAACGCCAAGAAGCGCATCACGTACTGCGACTGAGGTATGAGTCAGGGCCGCAGGATTAATAATGATGAACTGAACGCCTTCTTGACCTGCCTGATGAATTCGGTCGACAATGGCACCTTCCCAGTTACTCTGGAAAGTTTCTAGCGAAAATGATGCATTTTGCGCTTGTGTCATGAGCTGCTGATTTATATCCTCAAGGGTAAGGTGTCCATAAACCTCAGGTTCTCGCTTTCCTAGCAAATTTAAATTCGGTCCATGAATAACCAAAATGGTTGAACTCATCCAGCCTGCTCCAATTAATAAGTTGCAAATAGTCTTTGCAAGATGTCTGCAAAGTTTGCTTATTATGGCATGAAATTCCACATTTTTTTTATAATTTCTTTAAATTTACGTGAAAAGCATGTCGCAAAATATGGCTATATCATGCAAACTTTGCATACAATTCACAATGTTAAAAGATTCCAAATTTGCACGAAATTACGGTTTTTTACATTGTAATGAGAGTTGACCAAAACCATTCACAGGTTTGCTGCAAAATAGTTTGATGAGTTTAAGCCCAAGTAGATGGCCTACATGTGCATCCAGTTTTATCTCTGGATTTCCCCCGGAATGCTATCCCTGAATTTGGGGAGTTTTTATCCTCCTCCTGATTTCTATATTGAATTGGCCGCGTTTTAAAATTTATACCATTCAATATATCTGCTGAGAGGTTGCCGCTATAGATTCTGTTTTATCTGGCTTTAAACTACCGTGTTGATATCTTTATTTATTATTTAATTACAAATATTTATCTTTATTTTGTGCTTGGGCTATAGTAATTCGATCAGTCATTAGCGTGCTGTTTAGATCAGTTTAGCATGTGCTTAATAGTTGGGCTGATCTTTCAGATAGAGGGTGTATGGGAATAAGTTAAGACGCTAACAAGAGATGAGCAATCCTGATTATGAACAGTCATTGTGAAGAGAATTAGAGTAGAGTGGATTCAAAAGTGTTGGATTTATTTTCAGGAAGTCATTGACCAATTCTTTCATTGAAAAAGACAGTTTCGTGTCTTTCTGTACGAAAGGTATTCAGGCAAGGTTGGCAAAATTTGATAGTTCACGTATTGCCTGAATGTGTTCAGTCAGTAGAGCTTTGATTTTAGAATTAAAAAATAACAGGATTGCTTTATTAAGGGGAAATCTTCTTGAAAGCGACAAATATCTTAATTTAGCCTAAGTAAGACAGATCTATCTAATTCAGCCTCTGACAACCTTGTATCGGCGAAATGCTGTATAAATAGACAAATAGCCCTGATGTGCTAAGATAAAGACATTACACACAGTGTGAACAGGAGTTGTCCAATGACAGCTTATACGATTATGAAAGCAGGCAAGGTGGAGGATGATATGATTCCAAAACTGGCGATTCACGCATTCCGTGATGCTTTTAAGCAGGCATGTGCGTCTTCAACTGTGGTGTATGTGAAAGATCAGCAACTGGTACAGCGCCAGCCGAATGGTCAGGAAAGCGTAATGAAGGATGTATCTGCGGCTTATCGTAGTGCGCAGCATCTTCCAAAAACCTTGACACGTAAAAAGAAATTACAGACCGTTCACTAATTTATGCCACAACCCCGCATCAGGATGTTTGCAGGTCCGAATGGTTCAGGAAAAAGTACCATTAAGGAATATTTGTTGCCCCATCATATTGGGGCATATTTAAATGCAGATGAACTCGAATATCAGCTTAAACACTCTGCAGTTTTGCATTTGGACCATTATCATCGGGCATTGAATGCAGCTGCTTTAATTTCCTTTCTAGAACAAAAACAACGACCGCAGGCAAATACATGGGTGCCTTTATTACGTCAGCCACCGGTGTTAATCAGTGCAAGCTGCGTACAGTTTGATCCTGCAGAAATCGATTCCTATTTATGCGCGCGTATTATTGATTATATTCGCCTGGAATTTTTACGTTTAAAGGTGAGTTTTACCTTTGAAACAGTGATGTCGCATATTTCCAAAGCGGAATTTTTACATGAGGCAAAACGCCACGGATTTAAAACCTATCTGTACTATGTTTCCACGGTTGATCCGCTGATTAATATTGCGCGGGTGCAGTATCGCGTAGAGAAGGGCGGGCATGGCGTGCCTGAACAAAAGATTAAACAGCGTTACTACCGCAGTATGGATTTATTAATGCAGGCGGTGGATGCCACAGATCGAATCTACTTTTTTGATAACTCGACGGATGGTCAAGCCGCATCTTTTCTGGCCGAGATTGAAAATGCCGAGCTGTTAAAAATAAATCCCGAGGCGCAGGTGTTGCCAGAGTGGTTTGTAGAGAAAGTTTTAAATGCTTTTGAGTAAGTCAGTTCACTTGGATGGGTACTCATCTCTATTTCTGATCAGCAGCTTTAAAACGCCAAGAAATTAAAGCCAAACTACATAATATTCTGCCGAAGTACAAAATTCCCCGAGGATATATTCGGGGGATTTGCCCAACTATCAAGATCAGCTAATTAATTCACATGATTTTTCTAGCAAACTGTTTTCCATTTACAACATGTTATTCGGATTGATGAGCGAAAACAGGCTTTATCCAAGTCCTGTTTTTAGAGATGTGCTGGCCGCGCTAAGCCTCTAGTCGCTGGAAGCTTTTTTTTTACTTCCTTTATTTTTAAGCCCTTCATTCTTATTCTTATAATCTAGAAATAGCCTAAGCAATACTCTCCTTAATCCTCAAATGACAGCGCAAAAGCCAGAATAAAGGAAAGGGGGGAGATGATTAGCTCTTTGTAAGAAAGGATAGCTATTTATTGATATTTTATATATTATAAAAACATATAATGTTTTGGGTGTATGGCGATGCATGATTTCCTGATTGCGTTTTTAGGTGGTCTTTTATTAGGGGCCGCCGTGGTCGGCTATTTATATGTGAACGGACGAATCGCAGGGATTAGTGGTTTGCTGGCTCAGGTGATGCAGCCAAGCACCATATTTAAAACACCGGCGCTGTGGTTTTTATTGGGACTGTTTGTTACGCCGTTTATTTATGGAATCTGGCAGCAGCCACAGATTGAACTTGAGGCTAGTCCACTTATGATGGTGGTGGCCGGTATTTTGGTTGGTTTTGGGACCCGTTTAGGTTCGGGTTGTACCAGTGGTCATGGTATTTGTGGAATCAGCCGTTTATCCAAACGTTCGATGGTAGCGACCTTGACCTTTATGCTGACGGGCGTATTGACAGTGTATGTCATCCGCCATATCACAGGAGCATTCTAAAATGAAAAATATCTGGGCGTTTCTATTTGGCGGATTATTTTCATTGGGCCTGATGATTTCGGGTATGTCCAATCCGGAAAAAGTACTAGGTTTTCTGGATATTTTTGGGGATTGGGATGCCAGTCTGGCTTTTGTGATGATGGGTGCCATCGCCGTGGCTTTTATTCCGTTTCAAAAGGCAGTACGTCAGGCCGAACCTAAGACGGTGTATCATGAGGCCATTGAGTTACCGCGGCAAAATCAGCTAGATTCTAAACTGATTATCGGCAGCGCTTTGTTTGGGATTGGCTGGGGAATTGCCGGCATTTGTCCTGCACCTAGCTTTACGTTAATTGGTTTGGGCTATTATCAGGCGCTGTACTTTATTGCTGCGATGATGTATGGCATGTATCTCCATCATCGACTTTTAGGGAAAAAATCATGACCGCTACGCCAGTTGTACAACATTTTTTTGACAAAGAGACCAATACATTCAGCTATGTAGTGACCGATCCAGCCACGCAGCAATGTGCAATTATTGATAGCGTCTTGAATTATGATGCGGCTTCAGCATCTACCTCGACTGAAGGTGCCGATGCAATTATTAGCTATATTCAGCAAAATAGCCTAAGCGTTGAATGGATTTTAGAAACCCATGTGCATGCAGATCATCTGACCGCAGCCCAGTATTTAAAAGAAAAGCTCGGTGGGAAAATTGCCATCAGCAATAAGATTATTGTAGTGCAGGATACTTTTGGCCGTATTTATAATCTGGATTTAAAGTATCTCAATGCGCATCAAGCCTTTGATTATCTGTTTGATGATCATGAGCAATTCAGTATTGGTGAATTAACGGCCTACAATATTCCAACACCAGGGCATACACCGGCCTGTTTAAGCTATGTGATTGGTGATGCAGTCTTTGTCGGCGATACCTTGTTTATGCCGGATTATGGTACTGCACGCTGCGATTTCCCGAAGGGTAGTGCAGAGCAACTGTTTGATTCTGTGCAAAAACTGTATAAGTTGCCAGCACAGACACGGGTATTTTTATGCCATGACTATCTACCTGAAGGGCGTGAGGTCTTTATACACGAAACCAGTATCCAGCAGCAAAAAGCCGAGAATATCCATATTCACGATGGTACGCAAAAAGCTGAGTTTGTAGAAATGCGTAATCGCCGTGATGCCGGTTTATCGATGCCAAAACTGATTCTGCCTGCCATTCAGATCAATATGGTGGCCGGACATTTCCCTGAACCGGAAGCCAATGGCACGCGCTATCTGAAACTGCCACTCAATTATTTCAACAAATAAACTGGATCGGCCAATGCTTTCGTGCAACTGGCCGATATTTTTGAACCGATACAAAATAGCCTAAGCAAAAATACAATTTTAATAAAACACTTATCCTATAATATCGAGATAGCCAAAACCGATGCATTCAAGGAATCAAAAATGCTGCTCAATTTCCAGACTTCACAACAACATCTATCAAGCACCGACATTCCGGTTGTTCTTATTCATGGTTTATTTGGCAGCTTGAGTAATTTAGGTATGCTGGCACGTGCGTTACAGGAACGTTATCCGGTCATTCAGATTGATGTGCGTAACCACGGAAAATCGGAACATTGCCAGAGCATGAGCTATACCGAGATGGCGCAAGATGTACTGGAAACCCTGGATGCGATTCAGGTACAAAAATTTATCGTGATTGGCCATTCCATGGGTGGAAAAATTGCCATGCAACTGGCTGACCTTGCACCAGAGCGAGTGGAAAAACTGGTGGTGCTGGACATGACACCATTTGCCTATCAGGAAAATCATCATGATCAGGTGTTTGATGCGCTATTTGCTGTCAAAAAAGCACAAGTAGAATCGCGCCAGGATGCCACCCAGATTATGCAGCAGCATTTGCGTGAAGATGCGGTGATTCAGTTTCTGATGAAATCGTTTAGTAAAGGGCAGTGGTTATTTAATGTCGATGCGCTTTATGCATCTTATTCGAAAATTTTATCTTGGCAGCCAGTTCAGGTGGATGTGCCAAGTTTATTTATTCGTGGCGGCGCCTCTCCGTATTTATCTAAACCGGAACACTATGCTGCCATTGAACAGCAGTTCAGTCAGGCCAGCATTGAAACTGTTGAAAATGCTGGCCATTGGCTGCATGCAGAGAAAACTGCTGAAGTGGTTGATAAAATCCAGCAGTTTTTATCTGCATAAGCCCGGTATTGTTTTAATCAAGTGCATTGGCCATCAGCTGACCTTCCGAGGTCAGCTTTTCCGCCATTTCCCGGGTTTTCTTTAAGCCTGGCATCCGGTATTCGGTATGACCATAATCTTTAATGGATTTCCAGCGGCCACCCCAGGTCAGACCAACCGACTCCGCCACTTCGCCATACAGTTCATAACCGCGCATTGCCCACGGGTCACGCTCGGAAATCACCACTTTGCCATTGCGTTTAAAGGCCACATCGGCGGCTAAACCAAATTGATGATAGCTTTGATAACCACGGGCACGGGTGGTGTTTTTATTTTTGGACAGCGAGTTTTGTCGCTCCGGACTACGATAACCCTCCAATAGCACCAGCTCATAGCCGTGGCGTTCTTTCATGATTTTAAACACCATCAGCAGGCGCTGTTTATAACGCGGATTCATCTTATGCCACTTTCGGTCAGCGCTCACAATTGATGGATTGACATGAGAATGAGCATGTAAATCTTCCACCGCTGGATCATAACTATGCTGATCTGCCGGCACAGCCGCCCACTGATTTTCCAGTTGCATGGCCTCAACCACGGCGGCTTCAACCAGTGCTTCTTCTACTTCAGGTGGTGGCGACAGCATTTCACCTTCAAGCAGGGCATAAACTTGAGGATCGACTTCTCTTAAATAGTCAGCTTCAATTTTGGTGGCGCTAATCGGGCGGGTAAAGGCAAACAGGATGATGCTGGAAAACAGAAAAAATCCGGCAATCAGAATCCACCATTGCTGAATATGCCAATGGGTTTGAGTCTGTTCTGCTGCAGCCGCATGATTAAACTGTTGAGCCAGACTTTTCACCGAGCTCAACTGTTTTTTGCTGTTGGGAATAAGTGACTGAAAACCGGATAATACCTTGGCCCGCAGTTCATAAGACAATAGCAGTGCCAAACTGCAGGCAACAAGCACAAAGGCAATAAAAATAACCGCAATCATGGATGAATAGCAGTGTCCTGTACGCTTACAGTTTCAACTTTTTCTACCGGTTTACGGATGACCGAAATTTGGACACTGGCCTGTGGTGTTTCTTCTGGTTCTACGGCGGCCATTGGTACCACGACCGGTGCAGCCGGTTTAGCAGGAACAGCTTTGGCTGGTGCTGGAGCTGGTTTTGGTGCAGGCGGCTGTTTTGCTGTCGCCGCAGGAGTACTGGCCATGTCTTGCGGAAAGTTCGGAGCTACACGCGCTTGATTTGGCGCAGGCTGGGCAGCAACTTTTGCTGGTTGATGGGCAAAGATTTTACTTAAATCACCATCATTGGGTTGCTGAAATTCAACCGGATGTTCAGTCTGCACATCTTCGAGTTCTTCAAAACTACTAGAGTGATCGGTCATCTGGTTTTTTAATTCTTCCAGTTCTGCCGGCAGTTCCGATGGAGTAACCGCTGGCGCGGCCATTGCCTGAGTGGACTCTGCTAGTGTTGTCGATGGCTGGCCTGCATAAAAATAGGCATAACCGGCTAAACCGGTGACCACGACCCCCGCCACAAAACCGCCCAGACTATATAAAAGTGGCGACGGCGATTTTGGCTTGTTACTTTGTAAAATCCGTAATGAAGTTTGTTTTTCGTTTGCCATGTTTTATCTAAATTTTATGGTAAATGAATGGTGATATGCGCCTGTTCCGTTGGTGCAGTAATCACGTTTTGATATTGGCTCATTGCGCTATTATTCTGGTTGGACAGCATGTAACGCAGGCCGGCAAAGGACAATAAGGCAAAAAGGGCTAAGAACAGCAAAATCCAGAAAAAAGGTAATTCACGGTGAATAATATGTTTGATCTGATCCGGTAAGGCGGCAAAAGGCGAAAACGCGGTTTTCTTGCCTTTCAGATAATCAATTTCATCGCCAACACGCGCCACAATATGGTTCAGCGCTTCCATCGACTCAATACGATATTTGCCCTGAAAGCCCAGCAGCATGCAGTAATGATAAACCTCTAAAGCCGCCAGACGTTCTTTGCCACGACTTCTGAGCTGTTCCAGCATTTCAAAAAAGCGATAGCCGGCCAGCTGCGAACCGAACAGATTGAGTTGTAGGGGATTAATCAGCCAGTGATTCTGCAAATCAAAAAATTGCGGGTCCTGCTGGGTCACAATGGTTTCATCCAGCAAGGCACAATACGCATATTTGGCATCGTGAATATCATCGGCTGAAAACTGCAGTTTTTTTGCCTGGGTTTCAAAGCGGTTCAGCATATCCATGATTTTTTCACGGAATGCTTCAACATTGCCTGGCACATACTGGTTCTTGATCAAGAACACAATATAGAAGCCGTCATGAAGTAAATCGACCAGATTGGCACTATTGCTAATTTTCGGGTTGACCTGTGGTGGGGTCAGACCAGTACCAATCTGACCATCATCAAATAAGGAAGGTGCATGATGTGGAGTATTCATGAAAAAATGTCCTTAACCGTTCATGACAGCAATAAGTTCAATAGAAAGATCCTGGAAGCCGGCCGGCACATAGATACAGATCGATTCCGAGTCGAGCATGCGTTGATACAGGTCATTATTCGGCTCAATTTCAAAATAGCTCACTCCGGAACGTACCGGAATAGCGGTCGGAACCTGCATCAGGTGATGAATTGGAATAGCCGGTAAGGCAGCCATCACGCGCTGTTCAACATCAACCGTATTACCGACTTTAAAACGCAGTGGCACAATCTGGATCAGTTCATGCG
The DNA here is from genome assembly GCF_013418945.1 of Acinetobacter sp. YH12112. Lineage (NCBI taxonomy): Bacteria > Pseudomonadati > Pseudomonadota > Gammaproteobacteria > Moraxellales > Moraxellaceae > Acinetobacter > Acinetobacter sp. YH12112. Next base: position 14,422 of record NZ_VPBA01000032.1, read on the forward strand.
CCTGCATCATCGAGCTGGACACGGCAATATACAGACGGGTATCGCGAGTAATCTTGTCGGATTCCAGACTGCCGACCCAATAAGACGGACGGATTTCTTTCAGGGCGATGCTGATATAACGGCTGGAAATAATGGTATCCAGCAATTCTCTCAGAATGACATCCAGCTGTTCAAAACTGTCCTGTAGCTGATGATGCTTATAACGCGGCAACTGATCGACTTCATAGGCCGTCGAGAAGGTCAGCAAAGAACCGGTTAAACGTAATAATTCAAAAAATAGACGTTCCGGATGAATCTGAGGATATTGCAGAACATGACTTAAAGTCGCATGTGCAGTATTTAAGGCATTCACCAGCCAGAACGAAACAATATCGCCAGAACGGAATTCAATCAGTTTTTGTTCATTTTCCCGGTTATTGGTTTGAATGGTTTTGATTTTGGCTTTAATCACATTCAAGGTACGGCGCAGGCCTTGCAGCAAGCTGTCGCTCGATTCAATATGTAAAATTGGTGGAATAAATTTGCGCTCAAACTCGAAATGGCCGGAACTGTGGCGTTTGATTTTGGCCACCGGCAAATAGATAAAGCCATCCATTTCATGATTTGGTTCAAACTGGGCATCCAGCAGTTTAAATTCGGCACGGCGTTTCAGCAGGGTAATATCTGCCGGGGTAGCGTCGGTGAATAAATCATGGGTTTGAGTGAGATGTGAATGGTAACGGCCCGGTTGAGCGCCAGATTCAAACACCACATTATTTTTATTTGGCTGTACAATCGGTAGCGCTAGATAAACCAGCATTTCACCACGCAGATTCAGATCATCCAGCTGTACCGGTTCAGGCAGTAAATCACGTGCTGGCGCCTGATAGATTTCTCCATCTTGCCACAGCATTTCAATACTTTCTAAAGCCAGCACATGGGTATTTAGCTGAGCTTCATCAAACTTTATAGATTGCACGCCATAAGCAAATGGAATAGTGGAACGAACAGTATGGTTCAGGCGCTGTTCATGATAGCTGTCTTGCAACTGAAAATGTTGCGGGCGTAAAAACAAGCCTTCGCCCCAAAGAATTTTATCTGCTTTAAACATGGCACTTACCAATCACTATTTGTTTCATTAGAGCTTTGCACACCCAGTAATTCCTGAATATTTTCAAGTGGGTTGTCATTTTTAATTACCTGAGTCAGCCATTCATGCAGCGGCATCTGACTCCATTTAATAGTTTTTTGCAGCATGTAGCTGACCGGGCTATGGGGTTCATTGGCCTGAAAATAATCGGCAATTTCCTGTAAAACCTGCATTGCCTGTTCACGGTTGGCCAGATGGTTTTGAGGTTGCGGTTGAAAACCGGTCGGTGAATTCATGATGGGCATCGCTATGGCAGGGGCTGCTGTAGTATTAATGGCATCAGCAGTCACAATGTTATTCTGTTCAGGTGCTTCAACCAGAGTCTGCGCGGCAAAGGCATCTGTTTTATATAATTTTTTAAGCGTGGAATGAATCGAATCAAGCTGTGAGTCAATGGCGGCAAAACTTGGCGCATCCAGGCCCATTAATTGATCCAGTACTTCTTTTAAACTTGACCACTGCTGCAAAATGTCCAGAAAGTGCTGGTAATTCTGGTATTGCAGCGACTTCGAGGTATTCAACAGCGCCTGATCAAACTGCTCCAGCTGTGGCGTGGCTGCTTGATCAGATGAATCTTCACTTTGCTTGCGACGCAAATTGTCCTGATACAGAAAATTGTCATAATCACGCAGGCTCAAGTGAGGTGCAGTCACAATCGGCACGGTTTTAATCAGCACCGGAATCTGGTTAATCAAACCTTGCAATAAACCAATACGCTGATCCAGATCATCATCTTCAATTTCCGGATGCAGCTGCAACCAGTATTCATTCAAGCTTCGATGGCTGAGTTGAATAGCCTGAGCAATGCCCTCAAAGCCATACAAATTGCTCCATGCTTCCAGCAGCCAGCCATATAAACGGATATCCTTGGTTTTACTTTCCAGTAATTCAGTCGATTTGCTATGTACAAAACCCCAGTCGGCCTGTTTGGGTTCGGAGACCCAATCGCCCTGATCGAGAAGCGGATCATCCTGAGTTTTGGCCTTTTTAATGGCATGAAACTCATTGGAAAAAGAATAATCTTCTCCGCAAGGCTGTTCAGCCGAAATGGGGTGTAACAATACATCGAGGTTGAGGTTCATTGCTGTTCTGAATCCTTGATCACGCTTCAGTCATCTTTGCTTTTTTACTGCTTCGTTTTTTGGCCGTTTTTTGTTCCGGATCGAGCTGATAGATGATTTCATCGTCTTTGACATCAATATGAATCAGTTGCGGAATTTTTTGCTCGGCCAGTGCCATCAGGATTTCTGTCGCCAAGGCCGGAAGCACCGAAGAATTCAGAATATTGTCGACATTACGTGCACCACTATCGACTTCGGTACAGCGACTCAGCAGTAATTCAATTAAATCGTCGGAATAGCTGACTTTGGTCTGGTACTGCTGTTCCAGACGCGCGGTAATTTTACCGAGTTTGTGCTGGATAATTTGCACCAGTAAATCATCATGCAATGGGTAATACGGCACAATCCGCATACGTCCTAAAAAGGCCGGTTTGAACTGCTTGTACAAACTTGGTTTCAGCTTTTCAATCAGCTGTTCTGCGCTTGGCCATTCATCTACCGGCAGCGGCAGGCAACTTTGCATGATGGCGCCGGAACCGGCGTTAGAGGTCAGCAGGATGGTGGTATTTTTAAAGTCAATCAGGCGACCTTCACCATCTTCGAGCATGCCTTTATCAAACACCTGATAGAACAGTTCCTGCACATCACTATGCGCTTTTTCAATTTCATCGAGCAGGACCACGCTATACGGATTACGACGTACGGCTTCCGTCAGCACACCGCCTTGACCATAACCCACATAACCCGGCGGCGCACCTTTTAAAGATGAAACCGTATGCGCTTCCTGATATTCCGACATGTTGATGGTAATCAGATGCGATTCACCACCGTATAACTCATTGGCCAAGGCCAGGGCAGTTTCAGTTTTACCAACCCCACTTGGGCCGACCAGCAGGAACACGCCTTGCGGTTTGTTTGGATCTTCCAACTTGGCTTTTGAGGTTTTAATACCTTGCACCAGTTGATGCAGGGCATAGTCTTGCCCCATAACACGCTCAGAAAGTTTATCTTCTAAGGTCAGAACCTGCTTGATTTCATCATTAATCATTTTTCCGACAGGAATACCGGTCCAGTCCGAGATAATTTCATTAATAATCTGGGCATTGACGCGTTCAAATACCAGCGGATGTTGACCTTGCAGTTGCTGCAACTGGCTGCGTAACTGCTGCATCTGGGTCTGGCTGTTTTCATCGGCTTCGGTCTGCTGTTCTAGCGTCTGAATCTGCTGAACCAGTTCCAGTTCTTGTTGCCATTGCTGTTGTGTATCGGCAATTTCCTGCTCAAGAGCAGTAATTTTCTGATTTAAACCGTCTAAACGTTCATGATGAATCGGGAAGTGTGCATGTTCTTTTTCAACAATTTCGCGTTCAAGTGTTAAATTGTGCAGCTGCGCCTGTAACTGATCGAGTTTCACCGGCTGGGCATTTTGAGTCAGCGCCACACGTGCAGCGGCGGTATCTAATACACTAATCGCTTTATCCGGGAGCTGGCGACCACTGATATAACGATGTGAGGCATGCACAGCCGTGACAATTGCTTCATCATCAATATTCAGCTTAAAGTGATTGGCCATCACCGGAATCATGGCGCGCAGCATATCAATTGCGACTTCTTCAGTTGGCTCTTCAACTTTGACCACCTGGAAACGGCGGCTGAGCGCGGCATCTTTTTCAAAATACTGTTTATATTCGGCCCAAGTGGTGGCCGCGATAGTACGTAACTCACCACGAGCCAGTGCTGGTTTCAGCAGGTTGGCGGCATCATTTTGACCGGCCTGACCACCAGCACCAATTAAGGTATGCGCTTCATCAATAAACAGGATAATCGGATGAGTCGAAGCCTGAACTTCCTGAATCACCTGTTTTAAGCGGTTTTCAAATTCACCTTTAACACTGGCACCAGCCTGTAACAGGCCCATATCCAGCACATGCAGATGCACGTTCTTCAGCGCATCGGGTACCTGGTTATTGGCAATTTTAAGTGCCAAACCTTCTACCACCGCAGTTTTTCCGACACCCGGTTCACCCGTTAAAATCGGATTGTTCTGACGGCGACGCATTAAAATGTCCAGCATCAGACGGATTTCAAATTCACGGCCAATCACCGGATCAATTGCGCCCGTTCTGGCTTTTTCAGTCAGGTTAATGGTGTATTGATCCAGCGCAGGTGTTTTTTTGCTATTTGGTGCAGGCTCGATAGCTGTGACGCTTTCAGTTTCAGCCGTTTCCGGGACAGTAGCGTTTTCATTTTCGACACTTTTGACACATACATCTAAGAATTTGTGCTTCATGGTGTCAATTGGGAACAGGTCAAACAGGCTCGAAGCACGCACTGCAATCTGATAAAGATCAGGTGCGGTTAGCAAAGCAACCAGTAAGTGACCGCTACGAATTTGCGGATTTTGCTCGGCCGAGGCTAATAACCAGGCTTGCTCTAACAGACGAATGATAGATTTTGCAAAGATAGGTGTACGAGAATTACCCTTTGGCAGGTGACTGACACTTTCTTTTAAATCATGAATGAGATCATCTTTTAAAATTTTATATTTATCGAGAAGGAGACTCAGGTCATTTTTATGGTCTTGGGTTAATAATTCTAGGAAAAAGTGTTCTATTTCAATTTCGTAGTTCTGCTGATTAATACAGGCATTGGCAGACTTTTCTAAGGCTGTTCTGGCATGACTTGATAGTTTATTAATCAAAATTTTTAAATTATTCATAACACGCTCTAGTTATAATTCCAGTCCAAATGGGTTAAAGTAGCGACCATGGGCTGAACATCGTTTTCAGTAAATAAAATAAATTTTACTTACATATCAATAACTTGTATTGATATAAATATTAGGGTTGTAGTATTCTACCTAAAATTTTTTCAAAAATGAAAACAAATAAGACAAAAATAATTTTACCTGAAACAAAAATATGACAATTATTGTCGATAGTTGGCAGAATTTGTCTTGACGCCAGAAGTTTATTTTTTGTTAAATTTGCGCGATGTTTTTTTTTGATAAAAATTGTTCGTGTTCAGTTTTCAAATACACCCATTCACTATAAATGAATTTAGAAATTAGAGGCTCGTTTTGAAAAAAAGTATTCTTCTTTTTCCCCTAATGGCGACACTTTGTGCCACCCCAATTGCTTATGCAGATGAGCAGATTGAGCTAAAACGAGGCTGTATCAAGGATTATCCGCTGGTTAAGGGAGAAACTGATCAGGCATTGTTGGGGATTTATCAGCAAGTGTGTGCCAAAGAAAATAAAAAAAATCAAGAGGTGAAACAAGAACTGCAAGTTCAAGCCGCAAAACGTTTTCAGGAACTTGGTAAAAATATGAAGACCCTGCAGCTGGTAGAACAGCTGGAAAACCAGGGCGTACGCCATCCAGACCTGACTGATGCGCACTTTTTAGCAGGCGTTTCGATTGCCAAAAATGCCTTAAACTATATGCGTACCGAGCAAATGCGCTTTTTATCTGACGAAGTGACCTATCCAGCGGCCAAGGAATTATCGGATACTATCCGCGCTTCAGTGCCTGCTCCGGATACCAGTTCTGCCAAGGCCATTACCAATGCATCGCTTGCCAAAAAAGCTGCAGCCCAACGTGCTGCAGCACGTAAAGCAAGCAGTAATGCAAGTCGTGCTAAAACCACACGTACCGCATCGACCAAGGCAGCAACTGCAACAAGAACAACTGCTCCGGCAGCAAAACCAGCGGCTTCAAATAATCCATTTGAATCGCTACGAAAATAATAAAACAGGATCACCGTATTATGGCTAAACGTGAAAGTGTACAAAAGAAACTTCAGCGCATTCGTCCTCCACGTGTTCAACTGACTTATGATGTTGAAGTGGGTGATGGTAAAGAAGTGAAAGAATTGCCTTTTGTGGTGGGGGTATTGGGGGATTTCTCTGCTGCTTCTGAACTGGAAAAGACCAAATTAAAAGATAAAAAATTCATTAATGTTGACCTGGATAACATTGATGAGGTGATGGAATCTTTGGCGCCACGCGCAGCATTTGATGTGGAAAATACCTTAACCGAAGAGGGCGGTCGCATGTCGGTGGATCTGACCTTCACTTCCATGGAAGATTTCCGTCCGGAAAGCGTGGTGCAACAGGTTGATCCGCTGCGTAAACTGGTCGAAGCACGTGAGCGTTTAACCGATTTGCGTAACAAGATTTCCAATAGCGAACGTCTGGAAGATCTGCTGGATGAAGTATTAAAAAATACTGACCAGATTCGTAAATTAAGCGCGGAGGCAAATCATGACTAATGCTCAGGCCGTTCAGGCGCAAACCCAGACTGCAGAAGAACTGACTTTGCTGGACTCGATTGTCGAGCAAAGCCGGATTGCCCGCAATGAAGAAGAACATGACCGTGCCAAAAGCCTGATTGGTGAACTGGCCAAAGAAGTCATGGCCGGGACAATTACTGTTTCTGAAAACATGACTTTGTCGATTGACAAACGTATCGCTGAAATTGATGCGCTCATTTCTGCCCAGCTCAGCAAAATCATGCATCATGAGCAGTTCCAGAAAATTGAATCGACCTGGCGCGGTTTATATTATTTCTGTCAGGAAACACCGTCGAATCCGCTGATTAAAATCCGCATGCTGAATACGACCAAAAAAGAACTGGTCAAAGATTTCCAGGGCGCGACTGATTTTGATCAGAGTACCTTGTTCAAGAAAATTTATGAAGAAGAGTATGGTTCATTTGGTGGTGCACCGTATGCGACTTTAATTGGTGACTTCGAATTTGACCGTACGCCTTCAGATATGTATCTGCTGGAGCAGATTTCGCACGTGGCTGCGGCATCGCATGCACCATTTATTTCTGCGGCAAGTCCGAGCATTCTGGGGCTGGAATCGTTTACCGATATTGACCGTCCACGTGATGTATCCAAGATTTTCGAAACTGCAGAATATGTACAGTGGCGTTCATTTCGTGACAGCGAAGATTCACGTTATGTCGCATTGACCATGCCGCGTGTATTGGGCCGTTTACCGTTCCATCCGAAAGATGGTGCAGCCACTGAAGGCTTTAACTTTATTGAAGAAGTGTCGGGCCAAAACCATGATGAATATTTATGGATGAATGCGGCGTATGCCTTTGGTACCCGTTTAACCAATGCCTTTGATATGCATGGCTGGTGTGCGGCAATTCGTGGCGTTGAAGGTGGTGGTCTGGTCGAAGGCCTGCCGGTCCATACCTTTAAAACCAGCGATGGCGAAGTGGTCTTCAAGTGTCCAACTGAAATTGCCATTACTGACCGTCGTGAAAAAGAATTAAGCGATTTAGGCTTCATTCCACTGGTACATTGTAAAAATACTGACTACGCGGCGTTCTTTGGTGCGCAATCTGCACAAAAACCGAAGAAATACGACAGCGATAGCGCCAATGCCAACTCGGCCTTATCTAGCCAGATTCAATATATTATGGCGGTTTCGCGTATTGCCCATTATTTAAAAGCCATGATGCGCGACAAGGTCGGCAGCTTTGCCTCTGCTGGCAATGTTGAAGCCTTTTTAAATGACTGGTTATCGCAATACGTCTTGCTTGACGACGGTGCCTCTCAGGAAGCGAAAGCACAATATCCACTTCGTGAAGCATCGGTAAAGGTTGTAGAAAATCCTGCTCAGCCGGGACACTACAAGTCTGTGGTTTTCTTAAGACCACATTTCCAGTTGGACGAGTTGTCGGTTTCTTTGCGACTTGTTACTGAGTTACCTCAGTCCTCAAATTGAGGCAACTTATAATAACTTTTAACTAAAACAGGAAAATTTATAAAATGAAAGATATCTACGTACAGTTTCGAGGGAAGTATAAAGTTGATGGCGAATCGCGTGACGCAGAGCACAAAGATTGGCTAGAAGTAAATTCTTGGGCGCACAATATCCGTCAGCCTAAATCAGCGACTTCTTCAAGTGTAGGTGGTCATACTGCTGAGCGTGTAGAACACTCAGACATGGTTTTTGTTAAAGATTTGGATGCAACCAGTCCAAAACTTTGGGAAGCATGTTCTGCGGGTTATACCTTCGATGAAGTACAGATCGATTTCTATCGTGCTAACGGTGACAAGCGTATCAAGTACCTGCAAATCAAACTGAAACATGTACTGGTTTCAAGCGTAACGCCAACTGTGAATGAAGAAGGTGTTCCAACTGAATCATTCGGTTTGAAATATGCCGCAGTCGAGTGGACTTATAACCAGCAAGACATTAACGGTACCCAAAAAGGTGCAGTTACTAAAAAATGGTCACTTTCAAATAACACAGCATCTTACGCTGCTTAATTTGTATGACCACGGGAGGCTGGCGTTCTGCCAGCCTCTACCTGATTTTATGCTTAATTAGTAATACATGAATTTAGACCAGCTTTATCCGTACGGTTTTAGAACTACATTATTTGACCGGCTTTTAACTACAGAAGATTATCATTTAAAGGGGTTGTCATTACAGGAACTTCGCGAATCTGTCGCTGCAGATCTGGAAGACCTGCTCAATAGCCGCATGGCATCTTTGTATGAACAGATTGATGATTTTCCACTGGTTAAAAAGTCCATTATGCAGTTTGGGATTATTGATTTTGTCGGCTTATCGACCGCTAATCCAAGTGACCGCGATAAAATCTGCCAGTCTATTGCACAATCCATCGCGGCACATGAACCGCGTTTAAGACAGATTAAAGTTGAAATGTTATTAGATGAACAGGATATGGGGGCTTTGTGCTTGAGTATTCAGGCCTATATCAATATTCATCCTTTATATGAACCTGTGATTTTTGATGCTTTATTAAAACCAACAACACAACAATATGTTATTTCGGCACGTGCATAAGTGGGATTCCTGTGATTGAAGACTTGTTACCTTATTACGAAAAACAGCTGCAAGAATTCGGCCAGCAATCTCGTGAATTTTCCCAGAAATATCCTAAAATCGCGCAGCGTCTGTCTTTAAATCAGGAACAGATTGATGACCCGCATATCGAGCGTTTAATTCAGGCATTTTCACTAATAGCCGCACGTATTGATAAAAAACTGGCAGACAGCTACGACATTTTTACCCGTGCCTTGTTTGAGGTCATGTTTCCACAGTACCTAAAGCCTTTTCCGGCCTGTTCTGTGGTCAGCTTTGAAGATCTCAATAAAATTAAACAGCTGACCGAAGCACATACAATTCCCAAAGGCACGGCGTTAAAATCCAGGAGTTTCAAAGGCGTTCAGTGCGAGTTTTCAAGCACACACAGCGTGAATTTATTGCCAATTCAGCTCAACAAGCTGGAATTCAAGAGCAATCCGAGTGCGCATATGCACTTGAACCAGAACGCAACCTTAAGTCTGAGTTTTGAAATTTTTAATCAGGCACACACATTGCTGCAACAACAGCAGTTGCCAATTTATCTTGATGCGATTTCCAATTTTCCACTCCAGGTACTCGATGGTATTTTCAGTCCCAGTACCGGATTTTCGCTAAAAATTGGCCAGCGCCAAATTCAGATTGCTAATCCATTTCAGCTGATGGGTATGCATGAGCAGGAGAGTGTACTGCCGCTAGATGAGCATACCCATCATGCCTACCGGTTATTGCTGGAATATTTCTGCTTTCCGGAAAAGTTTAATTTCCTGAGTCTGAATCTGGATTTTCTGCATTATTTCGAAGATCAGAGCCAGTTTGAATTGCTGATTCATCTGAAACTGAATCTGAATGATCAGATGGTGATTCGCAATTATTCCGAACTGAACGTGGCTAACTTTAAATTATTTGCCACACCGGTGGTGAACCTGTTTGAGAAGCAGGCCGAACCGCAAAAAATTGATCACAAGCAGCTGGAATATCCACTGGTGACCGATGCGCATCATCCTGAGTTTTATCAGATGTACAGCATTCAGGAAATGAACATGATCCGGGAAAAAACCAATCAGGATCAGGTGGTTTTTCCGGTTTATCCATTTTTTGCCATGAGTCATTATCGGCATGAAGATATTCAGTTTTATTACGCCCTAAATGCCAAGCAGCTGCATAACCGTTTTGTGGAAACGGGCTACAGTGTATTGTCAAAGCAATTACAACCGCAGCACACCAAGTCGGATTTTATCAGCGCCAAACTGCTTTGCTCAAACCGTGACTTGCCACATGAGGCTTTAAGCCAAGCCAATAATATTTTAAATCTGAATGACAGCAGTCTGGCACGGCGCGCTCTGGTACTGAAGCGTCCGAATAAGCCGTATTATTTTGAGCAGAATAAAATGGAACAATGGCGGGTGATCTCGCATTTATCCTTAAACACCTTGTCTTTGATGAAAGGCGATGCGATCAGTCATATCAAAGAGCTGCTTGAACTTTATAACCTACCAAAATCTAAAGAAAATCATTTAATTATTGACTCAATTAAAGCGGTCGAGTTTTCGTTAACCCAGAAAATGGTCGAAGCTAAACCCTTTCCTTTATTTGTCCGTGGTCTGAAAGTGCATCTGGATATTGATCCACAGGTATTTCGTGGCCATAGCCTTTATATTTTCAGTACCTTGCTCAGTCATATCTTTAACTTAAAAGTTCAGATGAACAGCTTTGTGGATGTGGTGGTGCGCGATGCCAACAGCTTACAGGAGTTATACCAATGCGTGCAGAACGTTGGTGGCAAGAAACTTCTGTAATTGCAGATCTGGTTGAACAGCCGACGGCGTATGAGTTTATTCAGGCCACGCGGCTGCTGCGTCATGCACCTGAACAGGCCGTACAGACCGACTGGAAAAAGGGCTTTCAGTTTCAGACCTCGCTCAATCTGAATTTTCCGGCGGCAGAAATTGAAACGTTGGCGGTTGAAGATGATCAGATTCAGCTGACCAATTTAATGGTGGGTCTCACCGGCATTCAGGGGGCCTTACCGTATACCTATACCCAGCGCATCCGCCAGAGTCCACGTATCCAGCGTGAAGAAACCGTGCAGTTCCTCAGTTTGTTTAATAACAAACTGACCGGCCAATATATTGAAGCCAGCTTGGCTTATAACTTGCCGGTACGTTATGAGGTCGAACACGACAATCATTATCTGGATATTCTGCATGCGCTCAATGGTTACATCCGTTCACAACATGAACAGGATGAGATGGATCATTATTTTGCAGAATTTTCAGGCCTGATGCAGGGCCAGAACAACACCGCACATGCCTTAAAAACCGTGCTGAACTGTATTTTCAAAACCGATTTTACTGTACATGAATTTATTGAAGAAAAATTCAAACTGGATGATGCGCATAAAACCTGTTTAGGCGGCAGCAATCCGGCCTTGCTTGGAGTAAATACCTTTTGTGGGGAAACCATCCGCCAGATTGATGGCAAGATTGAAATTGAAGTCGGACCTTTAAACCGGCAGCAATATCAGGAATTTTTACCGGGACAGCGAGCCAGCACTAAACTGAAAAAACTCTTACAGACCTGGTGCAGTCCGACTCTAATGGTTGACTTGCGTTTGGTGCTGAGCAAAGAAGACATTCAGCCTTTGTGTCTGAACTCCAGTCATCATGCGGGGCTAGGGCAAGGGGCTTTTTTAATGCCACAGGCACGGGCAGATAATCGTGATAGCTGTTATCCGCTGTTGGGGGATCAAAGATGATCAAGTGGATCATTGGCACTTTTGTCAGTATTTTTATTCTGGTCAGCACCGCCATTATCTTTTACTGGCGCGATATTCAGCATGATCCCGATACGGCAGATATGCTGGCATTTTTTGTGTTTTTGCCTTTGGCGATTACGCTGCTGCTGACGTCACCTTTCATCATTTATAGGGCAGTCCAGCGTTATAAAAAACGTCAGGAAGAACAAAAACAGCAGCAGGAGCAGGCGGCACTTGCCCAGCAACAGATTCCTGAAGAAAAAGTGGAGCCGGTCAGAACGGTGGCGCTGAACCTGTACAGTGGTTATAGCCAGCATGCCTTTGGTGAAAATGAACAGATTGTTGAAGAATTAAAAAATTTCACCAGTCCGGAGCTGGATCATCAGCTGTTAAATGCCTACGGCTTGCCAATTCTGTCCTATCGGATTAAAGACCTGGATGATGAAATTGAGCTGGACGACGATGCAGATGAATATAGCGTTGACAGCCAGCGCAGTTTACGTATGCGCCGGCTGGTCCAGCAGCAGCTGGTTCAGCACAGCGATGTACTGATGCAAATTGCCGAACATTTAAAACAGTCGGCACTGTTCTATGACAGCGAGCTGGCCTATCAGTACCGTATGCATCCGGGCTGGATTGATCCCAACCATCAGGAAGATGACAGCCTTGAACCTGAGCCGGTGCAACCTGTTATGCGTTTAAACCGGATTAATATTCATGTGGTGCTGGCAGAAGATTTGCTGCATTTGTGGAATGAAATGGACAGCCAGCAGATGATCATGGAGTTTATCCAGGATTTTCAGGTGATTCCGGAGCAGATTCATATCGAGCATCATTACTGGGGCAGTAAAAATGCCTATCAGGACTGGTTTGAATTGCTGGAACAGACCGCAGCACAAACCGAAGACGTATCACTAATTGTGCTGGTCGATTCTGAAATTGATCAGGACGTGATTGATGAAAAAACCTGGCTGACCGACCATTATTTACCGGCTGAATTTGTCTCTAGCTGTATTGTGGCCTCCACCGCGGTGCAGATTAACCAGTTAGAACCATTCAAAATGCTGCAGCTGGTGTTGAATGAAAAAAATATTGCCCATTACCTGCAGCAGCATCAGATGACAGAACTGGCGCAATTCGATCAGGAACAGCCTTTTGTGCTGATGCCGGATGATCCGACCCAGATTAAAGTCGTGAAGCAGATTGAACAGAGTTTTGCTGAGTCTCAAATCGAAACTCATCATTTTTTATATACAAAACAAAGTATTGGTCATACCCAACACTTATCGAAAGTGTTTTCTTTCATGTTGGGCATGCATCTTCCAGAGGGAATTATTTCCATGATTTACAGTACCGAACATCCGGCCACCCACGTACTTTTTATGCCGGTTTCCCATGAAACCCCACAGGGCTGATGTTGCAGTATCGCGCGAATTTTAGAACAACGAGAACAGTATGTTTTATACCATTTTAGGCTATGTCTGGCAGTATGTGACTAATCCGAAAGCGATTATTGCACTGTCTATTTTTGTGGCACTCATAGCATCTTATAACACCATTCCGCGCAATCTATTCTGGGCGCTGATGGCAGTGTATATTCTGGGTGTGGTCGGGTACGGGATTTATGCCTTGATCCAGCGTTATCGTCATGAAAAGCAGGGCGAAGAGCTGGCCGAAGCCATCAGTAAAGACACCGAAGCTGAATACGGCAAGCAGAAAGATAAAGAAGAATTACAGCTGATTCAACAACAAATGAAAGAATCGATTCAGCTGATCCGCAAGTCTAAACTGGGCGATAAAAAGGGCAATGCGGCCTTATATGAATTGCCGTGGTATATGGTGATTGGTAACCCGGCCGCCGGAAAAAGTTCGGCGATTTATAATTCCGGTCTGAAATTTCCCTTTGAAGAAAGCCATCAGAAAATGGTGTCTGCCGGTTTAAGCGGTACCCGTAACTGTGACTGGTTCTTTTCCACCGAAGGGGTATTGCTAGATACAGCCGGGCGTTATTCGGTCTATTCCGAAGATCATTCTGAATGGCTCGGTTTTTTAGGTTTACTGAAGAAAAACCGTTCTCAGGCGCCAATTAATGGCCTGATTGTAATTGTCAGCATTGCCGAGCTGGTCAGCCAGAGTCCGGAAAAATCAATTAAACTGGCCAAGAATTTACGTGCCCGGATTCAGGATTTAACCGAGCGTCTGGAAATTTATCCTCCGGTGTATCTGGTGTTTTCTAAAATGGACCTGATTGCCGGCTTTACCGAATTCTTTGAATGTTATGAAGTGAATGAGTTTGATCAGGTCTGGGGTGCAACCTTGCCCTATGATGCGGAATCTTCTCAAAATGCGGTCGAGCTGTTTGAAAAGCATTACGGCATTTTATATGACGGTTTAAAAGGCGTAAGTACTACCCATTTAAGCCGCCGCCATTCACAGAATATTTCTCCAAGTGTCATGACTTTCCCGCTGGAGTTCAAGAGCTTAAAGCCAGCGCTGAAAACCTTTATTGGTACCTTGTTTGAAGATAATCCGTACCAGTTTAAACCGGTATTCCGTGGCTTCTATTTCACCAGTGCCTTACAGGAAGGCACCATTGAAAGCCCGATGACCGAGCAGATTGCACAGGACTTTTTACTGACCAAGATTCCCAACAGTGAACATGGTGTGCCGACCCGTTCGGTTTCACAAAACCATGGTTACTTCCTGAAAGGGCTGTTTTCCGATGTGATTCTGAAAGACAAGAATCTGGTCAAACAGCATATTAATCCACTGCGTAAACGCCAGCGTTATGTTGGCTTTATTGCCACATTGTTTGGTGTGTCGATTATTCTGGGACTGTGGGTCTGGTCGTATCGCAATAACCAGCAGTTAATTGCCGAAGTGCAGCAAGACCTGAATAAAGTGGTGCAGATTGAGCAGCGCTCTGGCACCGAACTGGCCGGACAGCTTGAAGCCTTGCTTATTCTGCAAAACCGTATGTCACAGCTGGACAGTTTTGCTGAAGATCGTCCATTAAAATTTGGCTTTGGTTTATACCAGGGCAATGAGCTGCGTGAAAAGCTGAAGACTGAATATTTGCAAGGCGTGCAGCAGATTGTGCTGCAGCCGGCACAGCAAAACATGGCACAGTATCTGCAACGGGTAAAAGCCAATGAAGAAACCCTGAAGGCCAATCATGCCAATGTGGAAATCAAACAGGTGGCCAATCAGCAGAAATATCTGGAGCCATCGGACAGTAATCCGCAAGATGCGTACAATGCACTGAAAGCCTACTTGATGATGAGCAATCCGGAATATCGTGAAGCTGGTCATTTAAGTGATCAGGTCACGCGTTTCTGGCGTCCGTGGTTAGATGCCAACCGGGGGAATTTGGCGCGCGGCCAAATGCTGAAAGATGCCGAGCAGATTTTATCTTATGCCATGACCCTGGCCAATGATGCCAAATTCCCGAATCTGGAAGCGGATACCTTGGTGGTTGATCAGTCACGTCAGGTGTTATTGTCTGTGGTGCGTGGTATGCCGGCACGTGATCGGGTCTATAACGAAATTAAAATGCGTGCAGCGGTACGTTTCCCGGCCTTAACCGTCAAACAGATGGTCGGTGAGAATAATCAGGCAGTGGTGTTGGGCAGTTATGCCTTACCGGGTGTATTTACCCAGAAAGCCTGGGCAGAATATGTCGAAACCGCCATTGATGAAGTCTCCAACCGGCCAACAGATTCTAAAGACTGGGTGTTAAACAGTACCCAGTCCGATGACCTGACCTTTAGTGGCAGCCCCGATCAGATCCGTAAACAGCTGACCGATCTGTACAAGCAGGAATATATTGCAGAATGGCGTAAATTCCTGGCTGGTGTGCACTATGCCAAAGGCAAGGAATTTAAACAGTCTGCGCAGAATATTGAAAAACTGGGTGAACCGGAAAATTCGCCAATCCGTCAGATGATTACCCGGATTGCACAGGAAACCTCGTGGGATAATCCGGTGGTTCAGGCAGAACTAGCCGCACCGCAAAAAGGTTTTATTGCCTGGTTTAAACGTAAAGTGTTGAACCGCGATGAAGCGAAAATGGCGGAACAGGCCGTAGCCAGAGCACAAGGACCAATTTCCAAAGAATTCCAGATGTTCTATCAGCTGGTACGTAAGCGTGATGACCAGCAGAACAAGTCTTTACTGGATGAGTATATGCAAGCGATTGCTCAGGTGCGCAGCAAGTTCAATGACCTGAAAAGTGCGGGCGATATTGGTCCATCGGCCATGACCTTGGTGAAACAGACCATCAATGATCAAAGTTCGGTGTTTAACAGTACCCAGAAACTGGTCGATGAGAAGATGACGGTGGGCTTAAATGAACGTGACCAGCAGCTATTACAAAAACTGTTGATCAGTCCATTAACGCATTCATTTGAAAGCCTGTTAATTCCGGCGCAGGATGAGATCAATAAACTCTGGACCATGCAAGCTTATCAGCCATTTAGCGCCAATTTAAGCAAAAAATATCCATTTAATTCCTCTGCGACCTTACAGGCGACCAGCAATGAAATTAGCCAGATTTTTGGTGAAAATGGCAGTATCGCCCGTTTTGTGAAAGAGCATTTAGATCCGCTGGTGATCCGTCGTGGCTATACCTTAACCTCAAAAACCTGGAAAGATTTAGGTATCAGCCTGAACCCGCAATTTGTGATGAATTTCCAGAGCTATGTCGCGCCTAGCAATGGCATGGCGACAGGTGAATTGTCTCAAACCGCGGCGCAAGCACCGGTGAATCAGTCCAACTTCCAGTTCTATCCATTACAGAATCCGCAATTACTGGCCTATACCATTGATATTGATGGGCAGCGTATGGTTTATGAAAATGGCATTCAGCAATGGGTGAATTTCGTCTGGCCAAATCCGGGTGCGATTCCGGGTGCGCGTATTACAGCGGTGGATTTAGAAGGTAAAACCCATACCGTCTTTGATGAACCAGGTGAGTACGGCATTAACCGTCTGATTGACACGGCTCAGCGTACCCAGCAAGGCGGCAGCTTTGAAATGGTCTGGAAAAGCAAGCAGGACCCGAATATTGCGGTGAAACTGAACTTCCGACTGATTAGCGGCAACTCGGGTAATATTGGCTCAAGCCGTGGCTATGCGGGTTTACAGCTGGTTGATCAGGTGGTTACCAATAAATCGGTACGTGTCGTGGCTGCGCAAACAGCACCGACACCTGCCACTGCACGCACCAATAGCACATCGCCTTTAAAAGGAATTGAAGGAGTACAGCCATGATCAGCCAGAACAGGCGAGTGGGAGAGCAGGGATGAATGAGCTGAAAACCCTGCCATTTTATTATGGTAAATGTCCGGCCCGAGGCGATTTTTTGAAAACCAAAGGCCAATCTTCACTGATTCAGGTGCTGGATCAGTGGATTACTGAGGCGCTGGAAAAAGCGATGCAATCTCCAGAGTTTCAAAGCCGCTATACGCAGTTGCCATCACTGGATTTTTTCATTGCCAATCCGCAGGAATATAAATTTCTGGTGGCCAACTTAATTGCCAGCGAAGACAGTTCGGGACGACAGTTTCCGATGGTACTGAGCCATCTGCTAGATGTAGATGTCCCCCTGGAGCATTTGCTGTACGCACCGTATCGCTATAAACAGACCCTGATTGATCTGTTTCAGAAAAACCGGGTGCTCAAGTCGATTCGTGATCCTGAGATTTTGCTGGACAAGCTGGCCAAACTGAATAACCAGATTCAGGTGTTTGATGTGCATGAAAGTGCAGCATTTTATGAACATCATACGACACATTCTTTTGCCCAGTTGATGAAAATCAGCACCTATGAGCTGGCACAAAGCATGATTGGACTGGGATTATTGCTGCAACCGGTGATCCATCAAGGCACCAGTAAATTAAATAAAGTCCTGATTTTACCGATTAATAATCATGCCTATTGCTATGAAATTGCAGCATTTTGGGTCAGCCTGATTAGCCGTTTTGTCGCCAATCAGAACACAGAATTGCTGGTCGGTTTACTGCATTATGACAAACCCTTGCTGATTTTTGGCTTTCATGGCGCAGATATTCAGGCTTTAAGCGAAATTTTCACCCAAAACCTGGACAGTTCACATTGGGTCTCATTGGTCAATGCCAGCTGGATTGATCCGTATCTGGAGCAAAATGCAGGTTTGGCGGCGTTGGAACAGGCTTTATGTGAACGCCAGCTTAGCTTAAGCCAGGGAATCAAACTCTTTAGACAGACTTTTATAGATGGATAAAATGATTAAAAATCAATTAAATACATATAAAAAACAATGGCTGTCTGTACTCTTGTTCAGTGTTAGTAGCTGGGTATGTGCACAGCCGATTGTAGTTGAAGGCGTGGTCCCGAATGAAGCCAGCAAACAGGCCATCCTGACTAAAATGCACAGTGTGTATGGTGCGGACCAAGTCATTGATAAAATTCAGGTTAAATCGGTTGCTGCACCCAATGGCTGGAGCGAATCGGTCACACGAATGATCACGCCAGACCTAAAAAAAGTGAAGCAGGGTCAATTGTTGGTACGCGGTACGCAAATTGATTTAAATGGAAAAATGTCCAATCAAAATGATATCCAGCCAACCACAAATGCTTTTCAGGGCTTGGTACAGGCGCCATATCGTTTTAATGCACAGTTATCTGTAAATCAGGCCGAACAGAAAATTATTGATGATGCCTTGAAAAACCGGATTATTGAATTTGAATCTGGCAGTGCGGTTTTAGCCGCATCTGGGACAAAAATTCTTGATGAGATGGCGATTGCCTTAAATAAGGTTGGTGGCAAGCAGGTGAAAATTATTGGCCATACTGATAGCTCTGGTGATGCCAATAAAAACCTGATCTTAAGTAAAGAGCGTGCACAGGCGGTAAAAGATTATTTGATTGGCAAAAATATTCCTGCAGATAGTTTGAGTGTGGAAGGTTTAGGCGCCAACAAACCTGTGGCAGACAACTCAACAGCTGAGGGTCGTAAAAAGAACCGTCGTATTGAGTTTGAAGTGATTTAAGTGGTCATTAAAGGAATAAGAGCCATCTACAGGATGGCTTTTATTTAATATGCTATTGTTATTCACCAATTAAAATGTCTATGCGATAAACCATTTAAAATGTCCTGTTTTTAACCACAAGAGTCAAGCACAGGATTTAACTTTCTTTGTTCAATATCGGCTTTCTGAGCTTTACGGCTTGGCATATTTTTATTTGTTCTTGAACATTTATTCTGTTTTTCCAATTCTTCATGCTGCTGTTGAATATGTGCCAGAACTGCACCTAACCGTTTATTCTCAACAATCTCATTTTGCTGCAGCCCAGCCAATTTATTAAAGATGCTGTAGTTGAGCTTTCGGCCTTCATGCATGATGGCCACAGTGCCATCCGGGTACTCCAGAAATGAAATGTATTGCCCAACAAGCTTATGATTCAGCTCTATCGGTTCAAGCAGATAAATACACTTGTCATACGTGATGGTTAGGTTCTTCGTGACCTTACGCGGTTCCTGCCAGGTGAATATATCCTCCAGCTCAGCATCAGATTCCGTTAAAGATCGATGCAAGTTCTTTGGGTTTCTCGCACACTTGGTGAACTTCTGGTTGAAATGCTCAATAAAGCAGGGTAGCCAGGCATTGGCTTCGGCAATTGAACTGATGCCTTCCAGACGCATTTCTTTGATCAGACGGTCTTGAAGGGTTCTATTCGCGCGTTCTACGCGACCTTTGGCCTGTGGTGAGTTGGCAAAGATAATATCAATGTTTAACTCATTCAGAATCCGGCCAAATTGCGTGATCTTGCTGTCCTGGCTCGATTTCTGGTTCACTCGGAAGACCGAATGTTTATCGCTATAAAAGGCCAGAGGCTTACCGTATTGTTCAATGTAGGCTCGGGTTGAAAGCATATAGTCGAAGGTCGTTTCCGCCTCACAGAAGCGCAGATGTAACAGCTTTCCAGTGGCATCATCGATATACACCAATAAACAGCACTTAGCAGCGCGTCCTTCGAACCAGTCATGATATGAGCCATCAATCTGGATCAGCTCACCGAAGCAATCCCGATTATAACGTGGCTGATATGGACGTTTAAGGCGCTTGGATCGCGGAATCCAGAGGTCATTTGCAGTCATCCAGCGCCGAAGCGTTTCTACCGGGATATTCAGGTCAAATATGCTGCTGAGCTTCTCATGGGCCAAGGTGGGTCCAAATCCCAGCAGATGTTCAGAAATAATGGAAAGACATTTTGATTTTAATAAATCATCATGGCGACGATGGCCAGGTTGACCACGACTGGCATGCGCCATACCTGAAACACCATCTTGATTGAGCTTCTGTAATAACCGGGTAATTTGACGGGTTGAAAGATTGAGGATTTCAGCAGCACGGACTTGTGTAATACGTTGATCTCGAACGTCTTGCAGAACAGCAAGACGTTGAATTTCTTTGTCAGACATAGTGATCAGCATCTATATTTCATATCCAGTCCATGATGGTTAACCCATCATAAACTAGACATTTTTATTAGTGAGAATATAGACATTTTGAATGGGTTCTAACAGCTATTGTTATTCCTAAGTAGAAATGTCCTACCTAATAACCAAATAGAAATGTCCTATACAGACACTTCCAAGTCAAGCACAGGATTCAGATTTCGTTCTTTGATTACTGTTTTCTGTGCACGTCTGCTCGG
>NZ_VPBA01000033.1:0-32465 GCF_013418945.1 Acinetobacter sp. YH12112
CAGTTGTGCTGGCGACAATAGCAAGAGTGAACCACCTGATCCCTTCCCGAACTCAGAAGTGAAACCTCTTAGCGCTGATGGTAGTGTGGGGTTACCCATGTGAGAGTAAGTCATCGCCAGCTCATTATTCAAAATCCCCCTAGCTTAAACAGCAGGGGGATTTTTTTATGCAGAAAATTTATCTGGGCTTCCTCATCTTGTTTAAGGCCGCTTTTAATTTTTTGCTGATTATTCCTGCTTCTATTTAAATAAATGCCTCATCAGCCAGAATAATTAACAATCAATTTTTTATCTCAAAATTAAAGCTAACAATTTAAATCCATATATATCCCCAGATTCAGCTAAAATCTTAAGATCAATATGATCAAATTACGATTCTAAGAGCACTTTATGAAACTGAATTCATTCTCTCCGATCCCTGAAGATGATGATGAACTGCATCTTCCTGAAATTGTATATTGGGCGTCACTCGGTGAGCTAGAGCAGGTACAGCAAGCCTTACAGCAAGGTGCAGATGCCAATGGTAGTGATGAGGAAGGCTATAGTGCCTTGCAGGCTGCGGCAGAAAATGATCATTTGGATGTGGTGAAACTGCTGATGAGCAAAGGGGCGGATATGGAGCATCGTAGTCCACATACAGCACTGGAGCTTGCTGAAATGGCCGGTAATGAGGAAGTGGTGGCCTATTTAAAACAGCTCAAAGGGTTGTCTTAATTTACTTGTGAAAAACCTCATCCGAAGATGAGGTTTCTTTTATGGATATGATTAAAAATCTTTAGGTTTCGGCTTCCAATTCTTGCACAATCGCCTGGTTAAATGCAGGAATATCGTCCGGATTACGTGAGCTGATCAGTACCCATTCACCGGTATTGCAGCGATGGACTTCTTCATCGACCCATTTTGCGCCGGCATTTTCCAGATCCAGTTTGATGGTTTTATAAGACGTCAGGTTTTTATCGCGAATCCGTTCGGCATTAATTAAAACCCACGGACCATGACAGATTGCGGCAATCAGTTTGCCCTGATCAGTAAAGTGCTGGATGATTTTATGCGCTTCGGGATTAATTCGAAGCGTATCGGCATTGACCGTTCCACCGGGAATGACCAGTGCATCGTAATCTTCCGGATTGACCTTATCGAGCGTTGTTTCCGGTTCGGTACTTAGACCAGGATCTTTATCAGCCTTGACCGTTTGAACTTCTTTTTGTTCTTCTGCTGCATGTATGGCTTCAATGCCTTTAGATTTCAAATATTCAAAGGGTTTGATCAGCTCATCCTGCTCCACACCCTGATTGGACGTAATGAATAATACTTTCTTTGGCATTTTCCCATCCTCGTTTCATGAATTCTTTTGCTACGTTAACAACTGAGGCTCAAGGCACTGTACTGGTTTTGACGGGAATATGTAATTGCTTGGCAATGATGTAAAAAAAAGCCCCATCAGGAGCTTTAAAAAAAATCGCAGGATAAAAAGGCTTAGAGTGCGCCTTTTAAATCATTTTGGTGCTGTTTAACCTGTTTGGCATAGCGTTTGCCTTGGCGTTTCATCTTCCAGCTGGAATGATAACCGGTAGGGCCAACATTATAATAAGCTAGGGCTTTAGGCCAGCTGCCGGCTTTCGTGTTATAGCGATTTAAAATGTAAGAGCCGCATTGAATATTGGAAGATTCATCAAACAAATTACTGCCACAGCTTTGCTGCCAATAACGCGGAATGACTTGGGTTAAGCCCACCGCACCGGCTGGAGATACCACATGACTGCGGTAGCTGGATTCCTGGCGAATCAGCGCGGCCAGTAACAGTGGATCAATTTCATAACGTTCTGCATGTTGCACAATCATCGGCGCAACACGGTTAGCGGTGTCAGGTGCAACCGAATAGGCTTTTTGGATACCGACTGAAAGTTTAGCGGAACGTTTGGCAACGGAGCCGCCTCCTAAAGGTGAGCAGGCAATCAGGCTAAGAGCACTGAGGCCAATAAAAGAGGTTTTCAATAATAATGGGATGGTCAGTTTCATTTTAAAATCAGAAAAAAGCGGTGATGCTGCACCAGATTAGCCAGTGCTCGCGAATATGTTTAAGGATGTTAGTGAGCTGGGCGATATCCGTCAAGCCAACGGCGGCCTAGATCTGCCGCTGTTTTGTTAAGTTTTGGCTCCGATACTCCTTGTTTGAAATATCTTTAGAGTGCATTGGAAGATCATCTTTCTACTTATTGTGCTGTTCACGTTTAGGTCACTATGCAACTTTTAGGGTATAAAGCGGCTTTCATCGCATAATCTCTTATATACTTAGATGGTTGAAAATAAAAATATTTATTGGGTAGTTACATGCTAGAAGTGATTGCACAGTTGTGTGGCGGGATCGGTTTATTCCTGATCGGAATGACCTTAATGACAGACAGTCTGAAAGAGATGGCCGGGGAGTCATTGCGTTTATGGCTGTCTAAATTTACCGGTTCACCGATTAAAGCTATTTTTTCTGGCATCGGTCTGACTTTGGCTGTGCAATCCTCAACGGCAACCACATTGGCCACCATTGGCTTTGTTAGTGCTGGTATTCTGACTTTTAGTCAGGCCATTGGTGTGATTATTGGCGCCAATATTGGCACCACCAGCACCGGTTGGATGGTGGCTTTTCTCGGGGTTAAATTTTCCATTGCCCATATTGCCTTGCCACTCATTGGCTTAGGAGCCATCTTTAAATTATTCAGCCGTGGGCGACTGTCTTTATTCGGTTTAACCATTGCTGGTTTCGGCCTGATTTTCTTTGGGATTGACTTGCTGCAGGTGGCAATGTCCGGTTTTGCCGAGCGAGTTGATTTATCGGTTTTCTCCAATAATTCTTTTACCACACAGCTGATTTTAGTGCTGGTCGGGCTGGTGATGACCGTGCTGCTGCAATCTTCCAGTGCAGCCATTACTGCAACCTTGGCGGCTTTGGCCAGTGGTGCGATTGATTTGTCCCAAGCCTTAGGTCTGGTGATTGGACAAAATATTGGTACGGTGGCGACCGCGATTCTGGCGGCCATGGGCTCAACCGCCAATGCCAAACGTACCGCGGCCGTGCATGTGGTGTTTAATGTGATTTCGGCCGTGTTGGCTTTTATCTTGTTGAAACCGGCTTTTTTGTGGCTGGCGGAACATTCACAGGTCGGCACTTGGGATGATGTGATTATTGTCGCCGCGTTTCATACCGCTTTTAGTGTGCTGGGAACCTTATTTTTATTGCCCTTTTTAAAACAGTTTGAACAGTTGATTGTAGGTTTAATTCCAGATCGTACCCCTTCAATTTTATGTTATCTGGATCAGGCCAGTTTTTCGGTGCCGGCTTTAGCGATTAATGCTGCTTCTAAAGTGATTTATTGGTCGATTGGGCATGTTCTGATTTTGCTGAAACGCGCGATTCAGGAAGGTCGTTTGCCCTCCAATAGCGAATTACAGCAACTGGATGAAATCTTAAAACGGGTGCAGCAGTATCTGGAAGATTTATCGGTCAGTGAAAATGAGCTGGATCAGCAGCGTTTAATGGCGATGTTGCGCCTGATGGTGTATTTACGTGTGCTGCGCAGTGATCTGGAAGCAGTAGAACATGCCGAGCATATCCGTACCCAGCCGACTATTTATCAGATGGGGCTGGATTATATTCATGTGCTGGACAATCACTTTCAGTATGTCGATGAGTTTAACCGTCTGACCCAAGTGGCATCTTTAAATCATGAGCTGTTAAACCTGAAACAATGGGTGGAAGAGCAGCGTGCCGAAGCGCGTGAAAAAGTGATTGAATATGCCACGGTGCAACATCTGAGTGCCGCGCGCAGTCTGGAATTACTGGCCGCACAGCGCTGGTTGGACCGTTTGATTGCGCATACCCAGCGTTTGGCTAATGTTTTGCAGGAAACCGAGAGCATGCTGGATGATGTGGAAAAGCGGAAATATTATGCTGCCACTCAATAGCCTAAGCTATACAGTGATTAACTTCTGCAGCAGAAGCTTTTATACTGCGAGGATGTTTATCACTGGGCAACTAAAATGACACCGGCCTGTAAAATTTTAAAATCCAATAAAATTGACTATAGTATTCATGAATATGAGCATGATCCGAACGCCAAAAGTTTTGGGCTGGAAGCAGCGGAAAAGCTGGGTTTAGCCCTGGCTGAAGTATTTAAGACTTTATTGGTAACTGATGATAAACAGTATTATGTGGCGATTTTGCCGGTGCATGTGCAGCTAAATTTAAAGAAAGTTGCTACCGCGGTGGGCTGTAAAAAACTGCATATGGCAGAGCCTAAAGATGCCGAACGTTTAACCGGTTATCTGGTTGGCGGAATTAGCCCGATTGGGCAGAAGAAACGTTTAAAAACCGTGATTGATCAGAGTGCGCAAAGTCTGGCAAAAATCTATGTCAGCGGTGGCAAACGTGGACTGGACATTGGTTTAAAGCCGGATGATCTGGCCCGGGTGTTAAATGCCCAGTTTGCCGATGTGGTGGATGAGTCTTAATCTGCACTGATTTTATTTTAGCAGCGGATTCAGTTATAAAAACCGGACCACGCCATGAATCAGGGCAGGTCCAAAAATCACCATAAATATGCCAGCCAGTACCATACTTAAGCAGGCGGCCACACCTTCTTCACGATGGCGCATAAAGGCTTTAGAAGTACCAAAACCATGCGCGGCATTACCTAAGGCTGCACCTTGAGCAAAATGTGAATTCAGTTTGAGTGCGAGTAAGACGGCATCTGCTATAAAACCGCCGGCAAAGCCGGTCATCATGGTGAACAGGATTACCAGTTCAACCGAGCCGCCCACCTGTGCGCTTAATTCCATAGCAAAGGGTGTAGAGATAGAGCGCGCCATCAGGCTATACGTGGTTTCCTGATTTAGCTGAAACAGCTGAGCCAGATAAAAAGCACTGATAACACCGACACACATCCCGATCACAATACCCATGCTGATGGCCAGCAGATGGCGCTGAATCAGCGCGCGATATTCATAAATCGGAATAGCAAAAGCTACAGTTGCTGGCCCGAGCATCCAGACAATCCAGTGGCTGTACTGCATATAGCTGTCATAGGAAATCCCGAAATAGAGCAGCATGCAGATTAATCCAGCTGGAACCAGAATAGAGGGTAAAAACAGCAACACCGGATAACGACGATACAGCTGTTTGGCCACGATATAGCCCAGCAGGGTGAAGATGAAGCACAGGCTTGCGATCAGGTTCATCTTAATCTCCTGACACATATGGGGTGTTGTTGGTATTTTTCCTGAGCCGCTGTTCCAGTTTAAAACCCCAGCACACGCTATAGGCTGTGGCGACCATTACCGCACAGGTGCCGAGCGTAATCGAGAGCAGCAGTTGCCAGCCTTGGCTTAGCAGTAAGTCTAGATCATTGATAATGCCGACCACACAGGGAATAAACAGCAGCATCAGCTCGGCCAGCATAAAATCGGCGCCTTGCTTGATCCATTGCAGTTGAAATATGCCACTTAACAGCGCCAGCAGTAACAGGATCAGGCCAATCACACCCGCTGCAACCGGCAGCTGGAATATCTGTTGGATCAGCGCACCGAGCCACCAGATCAGGATCAGCAGCGCAATTTGTATGCTGAGGACGGCAACACGGGAAAGAGACCACATCGCTGAATTGCCCTAAAGGTTAAACACGACTGTATTTTAGATTTGACCTGTCTGGATGATTATGAATAATAAAAAAAATAATTATGCCTATTGGGAATGATGGTGGATTTAAAAAGTCTGAAAATACTGGTCAAACTGGTGCAATTGCAAAGTTTTACCCGCACAGCAGATGCTTTGTGTCTGACCCAGCCTACAATTAGCAAGGCCATTCGTGGGCTAGAAGATGAGTTGGGCACTGCGCTGTTTCATAAAGGTGAAGCTGGGCGTAAACGTGAAGTGCAATTGACTTACCTGGGCGAGCAGATTTATCAGCATGCGCTACAAATGCTGCAACTGGAGCAGGCGATTTATGATTCGGTGGCGGAAGTTCGTGCGCTAGAACGTGGTAAATTGACGCTCGGTTTGCCGCCCTTGGGTTCGGTGCTATTAAGCCGGCTAATTGCCAAGTTTCATCAGCAGTATCCGGCTATTGAACTGAGCTTTTTAGAGGTAGGTGCCAGCGGGATTGAAGCCGCCATTCTGGATAAACAGATTGATGTCGGGATTGTACTCGGCCATTTAAAACCGGCATTGGGCGGAATTCCAATTATGGATTCGCCACTGTGTTTGTTATCTGCCCGAAATTCTGCCTGGCAGGGACGCGAAACGGTGTCATTGCTGGAACTCAAAGATGAGTCTTTTTTACTGTTTGCCGACAGCTTTACTTTAAACCAGATGATTTTACAGGCCGCACAGCAGCTGGGTTTTGAACCGAAGATTGTCTGTAAAAGCAGCCAGTGGGATTTTATTGCCAAAATGGTGGATTCCGGCGTGGGGATTGCGCTGTTGCCTCAGGTTTATTGTGAGCAGTTGCCTGCCGAGCGTTATCAGATCAGCCGTTTGTGCCAGCCTGAGCTGAACTGGACCTTGCGAATGGCCTGGAATACGACAGTCGCCATGAGTCCGGCCACCCGGGCCTGGTTAAGAATTATTGAAACGCATCCTGATGAGATTCATTTCTAAAGTAAGAATTAAAGGATTATCGTGTGAAATCAGATTCATCTACAGCGCTAAACCTCTGAACAGATGAATCTTCCTCCAATTACAGGCAATTCGCCGGTTTGGGAATACCGGCCAGACGGCTTAAATGCCGCGCCACCAGTCCGGTGTTAAAACGCTCTTGCAAGAGGGCATTATTAATCTCAGGGCTGACCGTTTTCATCAGAAACTTGATTAACGGGCGAGTCGCCGGAGAATGACCAAACTGCTGATAAAACTGGCGCACAGCCTGCAAAATTTCAAAATGCCAATCTTCCAGTTCCAGCTCCAGGCTTTTGGCCAGCTCTTGCGCTACAGTTTCATTCCAGATGGTGTAATCGACCAAATGACCATCTTGGTCCAGTTCAAGACTCATAACACACTCAAAGCTTGTTTATTTTAAAGAGATACAACGGCTATAAGCCAGACACAGCTCGGCAAAGGTAGCATAGTTTAAACTGTGCACATGGGCAGGCAATGGCTGGACCAGCAGCTCTAGATCATGCTCCAGTGCAAACAGGGTGCCGCATTGCTGACAAAATGGGTGATCAATGGCCAATACTGCATCACCCATCAGCACCACTGCATCGCCTTCACTATACAGACGTGAAACTTTGTCCAGCATGGCCGGGGTAGTATGGAAGCCGGATTGCAGCAGATATAAAGTATTTTGTGACATAACAGATTCCTTCCGGCTTACCAGTACAGCACGTGCTCAAAACGCTGGATAAAGTCCGCATTCAGTTCAATAAACTCGATTTCCTGCTGCGACTGGCTGACATAAGCTGAATGTTGATGCTGGTGTTCTACCAGAATCGGGCTTAAATCATAAAACTCAAAACTTTCGACCATATTCGAGGCCAGCTTGAAGGCGTGTTTGAGCTGGTCAAAAGCCAAATCGCTTTTGAGCAGACTTAGCGCAGCATCCTGTAATAACACTTTGACTTCACAGCCAAAAGTGGCCAGTACCATAGTCGCAGACAGGCTTTCATGTACCTGCTGGCTGCTTAAATTGGCCTGGCTTAAAATGACGAGTACAGTTTTCACACAATTTACCTTTTAAATGCAACAAATTCTCAAATAGAACCACTTAGAATTGAAGAAGGCGATCTGCAGATTGCACTGCATCGGCAAGTTCGCCCAGACCAACCAATTCAAAGCCCGCGGCTAAATTGTGTTGATGAAGTTGATGACGTTTGGCATTGTCCTGATCGGTAATCCCGCGTAACAGTGCCGCACTGACACAAACCGGCAAACGAATCGACAGTTTTTGCCATTCCGATTTTAACTGTCGCTGATCATCGGGTAGCCATTGTAAATCGTTAGCGACCATAACAGCGTCCTGATAGAAGAACACCCGGAAATCTTCATTCTTGCTCTGCAAGGCTTGAGCCAGACCCAACGCATGCCAGGCATGAATTGAGGTTGGCGCGGAGGTAATTAGTAATAAGGTACTCATCAAAATTCACTAATGAAATGTTCCCGCAACACAGGGGGCATTCAGACTTCATAAGAAAAAGGTAGTATACAATGATTTTAGTGACTGGTGGTTTAGGCTTTATAGGCTCGCATATTGCATTAAGTCTGATGGCTCAAGGGCAAGAAGTCATTATTGTCGACAATTTATCCAATGCCAATTTACAAACCTTAGAACGACTTGAATATATTTCGGGCATGTATGTGCCTTTTGCCAAAATTGATATCCGCAACACCCCAGCCTTAAATAAAGTCTTTGAACAGTATTCGGTCGATGCAGTGGTGCATACGGCCAGCTTTAAATCGCTGGAAGAATCGGTCCTGAAACCGCTTGAATATTATAATGATAATGTCAGCTGTATCATGAGTCTGCTGCGCGCCATGCAGCGCACCGGAGTGCGTGTGCTGGCACATTTATCCAGCTTAACCGTGTATGGCCAATCCAGCCTGCAATTGCAAGAAGATCTGCCATTTCAGTATGCCTATCCGAATCCGTATATCAAATCTCAGCAGATGGCTGAGGAAATTATTCAGGACACCTTTAAAACTGACAATGAATGGAAAATTGCCTTATTGCGTTTGGGTAATATTGCCGGTGCCTTTGAACATGGGGTACTGGGTGAAATGGTACCGCCACTGCCAAAAAATATTGTACCCCTGGCGATGCAGGTCGGGGCGCGGCAACGCGAATTTATCGAGCTGCGTAAACAGGCCCAAACAGAAGACAAGACTGTTGAACGTAGTTTCCTGCATGTACTGGATTGTTGTGAAGCGGTGTCTTTAACCCTGCAATGGCTATTCCAGCAACAGCATGTTTGTGAAGCCTTTAATATTGCCGGCGAGGCGATTTCCATCCAGCAGCTGTTAAATGAAATTTCGAGCGTCACCGGTACCGAAATTAAAACGGTCGATGCTGATGTATATCCCTATGCTGAACTGGATCAGGTCGCGGCCGATATTAGTAAAGCCAAAGAGGTACTAGGCTGGCAACCGAAACGCTCGATTCAGCAGATGCTAGAAGATGAATGGCGCTTTTATCAGCATACCTTGCGCGGGCAATGATATATCTAAATATGATAATAATTATCATTTATAATTTTATCCGCCTGACCTAAGATGACTATATTCGCCATAGCCGCTGCCTCAGGGCAGCGTTATAACAGCATTGAGAACAGCAAGAATAGATAGAGGTTGAGTATGCAAACACGTATCGAACACGACACCATGGGCGAAGTTGAAGTCCCGAGTGAGGCCATGTGGGGTGCACAGACTCAGCGCAGCTTACAGAATTTTAAAATCGGGCAGGAACGTTTACCTCGTCCCATGATTCGCGCCATGGGCTTAGTGAAAAAAGCCGCTGCCATCACCAATGCAGAACTGAACCAGATTCCTCAAGAGCTGTCGCACTATATTGTTGATGCAGCTGAAGAAGTGATTGAAGGCAAATGGGATAGCCAGTTTCCGCTGGTGGTGTGGCAGACCGGTTCGGGCACGCAAAGTAATATGAACTGTAATGAAGTGATTGCCAATATTGCCAACCAGAAACTGGGCAATCCGCTGGGCGCGCAAAAACCGGTCCATCCGAATGACCATGTGAACCGCGCACAATCAACCAACGATTCTTTTCCAACCGCGATTCATGTCGCCGCCAGTTTACAGATCAATGAGCTGTTAATTCCGGCAGTGACCCGTTTAAGAGATACCTTGCAGGCCAAAAGCGACGCCTTTGCCGATATTGTGAAAATTGGCCGTACCCATTTACAGGATGCGACGCCTTTAACGTTAGGCCAGGAATTTAGCGGCTATGTCTCACAGCTCGATCATGGTTTGAAACGTTTGCATCAGGCCCTGGACGGTTTATATGAAC
The DNA here is from genome assembly GCF_013418945.1 of Acinetobacter sp. YH12112. Taxonomy (NCBI): domain Bacteria; kingdom Pseudomonadati; phylum Pseudomonadota; class Gammaproteobacteria; order Moraxellales; family Moraxellaceae; genus Acinetobacter; species Acinetobacter sp. YH12112. The sequence goes on from NZ_VPBA01000033.1 coordinate 10,005, forward strand.
TGCCGTTGGGTGGCACTGCCGTAGGAACCGGTTTAAATGCCCATCCGGACTATGCGGAAAAAGCCGCACAGCAACTGGCCAGCCTGACCGGTTTGGCTTTCGTTACTGCGCCGAACAAGTTTGAAGCTCTGGCTGGACGTGATGCTGCAGTATTTGCTTCCGGTGCCTTAAAAACTCTGGCCGTGAGCTTAAATAAAATTGCCAATGACATACGCTGGCTGGCCAGTGGGCCGCGCTGTGGTTTTGGTGAAATCCGTATTCCGGAAAATGAACCGGGTTCAAGCATTATGCCAGGTAAAGTCAATCCGACCCAGAGTGAAGCCATGACCATGGTGGTGGCGCAAGTGCTGGGCAATGATACGACGATTAATGTGGCTGGGGCTTCGGGTAATTTCGAGCTAAACGTATTTATGCCAGTGATTGCCTATAACCTGTTACAGTCGATTCAGTTATTGGGAGATGCCTGCAACAGCTTTAACGATCACTGCGCTGTCGGAATTGAGCCGAACCGTGACAAGATTGATCATTTCCTGCATAACTCGTTGATGTTGGTGACGGCACTGAATCCGGTAATTGGTTATGAAAATGCCGCCAAAGTCGCGAAAACGGCCTATAAAGAAGGGAAAACCTTAAAACAGGTGGCGGTGGAGCTGAATCTGGTCACTGCTGAACAGTTTGATGACGTGGTACGACCAGAAAATATGGTTTCACCGAATGCGAAATAAGTGTTGCATCTACCGGGATGGAATATGAGCAGCCATCCCGGTGGGTTAAAAAATCTTGCTTTATCACAACTATTTCTCCATCAGAACCTGTACATGAAAGTGCAAAGTACCTATAAAAAGAAAACCCAACATATGGATTGCTATATGCTGGGTTAGTTTGCGCTACTTAGTTATTACAGGTCATCTTCTCGTTTTTAATGACCTTGACTGCATCATAAGCCTAGAATGTGACAATAAAAAGAATTGGCAAAATTCTGGAAAAGAAATGTGAAGTATCTAGCAAAACTTGGCTCTAAATACCACATAGATATTTAAAATTTATGAAATTATTATGATTTAATTTGGAAAAATGAATATAATTCAGGCCGCTGGGAAGCGTATCTCATTTCTTTATTGACTCTTTTGAAACTCTTTTTGCTTATGAATTTTAAATTATTGGGGGCTGCGGCTCTATTGGCGGGTTTAACCAAAACTGTAGTGGCAATGCCGTTTGATCCTTTAATCGGGACATGGAAAGTGATTGATGATCGAACCGGTTATTATGTGTCGGAAATTGTGATTCGTAAAAACTCCAAAACACAGCAGTATAGCGCCGTGGTGAGCAAACATTATCCGGCAGCGGGAGCGGTGAATCCGGACGTTTGTGGCAAATGTGAAGGGGCTTTCAAGAACCAGCCGATTTTTGGCATGGAAGTGCTGAAAGGCATGACCGGCAACTATAAGCAGTTTAAGAAAGGTCAATGGCTGAATACCCAGGATGGCCGGACCTATACCATTGAAGCGCAATTGAATGATGCTAAAGACCAGATGAAAGTATTTGGTAAAGCGCAACAGAGCAATACGACCAGTACCATGACCTGGAAAAAGCTCTAATGAGCTTTGGCTGTTGAGCTGATTCTAAAAACCATTTAACTTCGTGTTAGATGGTTTTTTCTTTTTTAAGAATCTAAGAATTCAAAATATTTCAATTCCCCCATTTTTCTTCCTCTCAATTGAGTTGCTGCATTTTCTCGATCTACCAGAAAAACCAGAATAATTTTTTAAATAGACATAAAGTTATGTTATAACATAACACTTTTTAAAAGGGGGCTCGCATGAAATACAGCACACTCATGACTTTAATTTTATTGGCGATGCAACAGGCACAGGCTGAAGAGCCGATTACAATTCTGGAACCACTTATTTTTCAGGGGGATGATACTGACAAGAATCTGAATATTGCACTTAAAGAACGCATTGAAACAGCCAATACCTTGGGCGATGCTGTTAAACATATGCCTGGCGTGCAAAGTAGCGCATTCGGTCCCAATTCGGGGGCACCAGTGATACGCAGTTTGAGCGGTCATCGGGTCGGGATTCTGGAGAATGGTCAGGCGATCAATGGAATGAATGCTATCAGCGGTGATATTAATATTCCATTTGATCCACTATTTACTAAAAGCGTGACCGTACATAAAGGGACCAATACTGTGCGTTATGGCGGACAGGCGATTGGTGGTTATGTGGATATAGATTCGGGCATCATCTCAAAAACGCTGGAAGAGAAGAGTGCCAATGTCGATGTAGTGTATAAAAAGGGCTTTAACGATTTTAGCGGGCATGGTATTCGCATTAATATCAATAATCAGGAAAACCTGAGCACCAATATCCAGTTTTCTACCCAACAGATTTCATCTTATAAAATTCCCGGAAAGAGCAAAGCAGCTGTCTGTGATACAGCGATTTTCTCGGAGCGAGGCGGGATTGATTCTGCCTTGGCAAGCGCCTGCCAGCGCGATGCCAGAATTGAACAGGTCTTTAATAAGGCACATCATCAATATTTAAATAAGCATGTTTTAGAAGATATCGCCCAGAATCCTCAGCATTTTTATGATTATTATGATGGCTTGGAGTCGGCCAAATATACTGATCAAGCGGTTTTAACCCGCTATGTGAATGGTGCCTACCGGGAATTTGTCAATGATCCTAACCCGGATTATGTGCCCAATACGCCAAAATATGTGGAAAGCCGAACCAATCAGGATGTTACGCCCAATTATCAGAAAAAACTGGGCAATAGCTATGCCAGAAATGAAAATATGGCAATCGGGAGTACTTACTTTTTAGACAATGGCTATATTGGAATTAGTGCCGATTATAAAACCAGTGATTATGGTGTGCCGGGTTTCTCAATGGAGAATAAATCTTTCCAGAGCGCTTATGAAGATAGTTTGCCGGTTACGGTGCAGATTAAACAGAACCGTTTTGCGGTTGATGCGTTACTCAGAGACCCACTGCCTGTACTTGATCATCTCCAAATTCAGGCATCGAAATTATCCAATCGCTCGGGTGAATATATTGGTGCAAGCAAAGCCAATGAATATCAGTTTGATAGCCATGCTGCCGAACTGGTACTAAAGCAGATGCCTTATAAAAACTTGAGCGGTGAAATTGGCACTGCTTTGAATGTGCGTGATGTTAAGGGTTCAGGAACACAGCGCTATCTTCCTAATGTCAAAACCACGACTCAGGCGGTATTTATCCAGGAAAAATTGGACTGGGAGCGGTTTTCAGTGGATGCCGGTTATCGCCATGAAAATGTTCAGCATGAGATTCAGGATCAGAGTTTTAAACTGGCGCGTAATGCGGCCAATAGCACCCTAAAAAATAAATCTTTTGCTCTAAATAGTTTTTATGTCGGTTCGAATTTTAAAGCGACTGATTATCTAGACTTTAGGCTGCAATATTCTAAGTCAGAACGGGCTCCTGAAATTAATGAACTGTATGCCAGCAATCCGCATTACTCGGTTATGACGCAGGAGGAGGGCAATCAGGCACTAAACAAAGAGAAAATGCAGGGGCTGGAGTTAATCACGCATGTGAACTGGGATGCTGCGAATATCGCTGTAGCTTTATATCAAATGGATTTTGAAGATTATTTTTATTTGTCGCATTCCGGTTCATCCATGAGAAACCGTTTACCGCTGAAGTACTGGAAGCAAACCGATACTAAAGTGAATGGTTTTGAGGTGGATATGAACTACACTTTTGATTTAGACCATTTTGGTGAGGTACAGGTCGGTGGTTTTGCTGATCTGGTTAAAAATAAGGCCACTAATCCGGAAAGTTTGCGTTTAAGTAATGATGGCGTGTATTTGCCGAATATGCCGACCAATCGTTATGGCGCCCACATTGAATGGACACGCACAGATTGGTCAGCGCGTCTGGCAAGTATTTATTATGATCAACCGCAATATTTAGGAAAAAATGTGTCAGAGGAAGTGCCATTACCGGCATATAACCTGATGGATCTGGATATTCGTAAAAAAGTGACTTTAAAAAATGCCAGTTTTGATGTGTTTATGAATGGATCAAACCTGCTGGATGAAGAGGCACGTCCACATAATTCGCCCCTGAAATATATTGCGCCGTTACCGGGCCGCGCTTTTCAGCTGGGTGTGACCATGCATCTTTAAGGGTGGGATAATCTGAATATTTTCTTCGGATCCATCGGTAGGTGGGCTGCTTGATGTATTGAGATGGATGCATCAGATATTCAGGTTGAGCATTCGCTGTTCGACATCGGTAGGCTCATCTGGAAACAGGTGAGCCTTTTTATGGCTGGTATAAAACCGGCTCCAATAGTGAATCTAGGCAAAAAGGGCAGTCATTTACTTACGTTAATTAAGGGATTCTAGGTATTCTGCTGATCACCGAATAAGAAGTCCTCTTAACTTTGAAATTCAACTTAAAATTATAATAATTTTCTATTAATAATTCATTCAAAGTAGACTGGGTTGGCTAATTTTTGGCATAAAATATGTAATATTATGCAAATATATAAATTATAAATTTATATATAATTTCCAGCAGAATCTATCGCTGTAGTTTCTTTCTTTTTTACTGCCTCCTCCTCTAGGGAGGCATTTTTTTGAGGAGAAAAATTATGCTCCATCTTCTATTCACTTTATTTGGCCTGCATGAGGTGACTGAAATCGACTACCTGCTCGATGAAGAAGGGAATGAAACGTATAGCAATGGTTTAGATGAAGAGCATTAACAGTGCTCTTACATACACTCATTTTTACTACATTTTACTAAAATTTGCTTAACTGACTGGCATTACACCCACTGGTGGGCTTTTTTATGGCTTTATCCATTGCTCTGGAAATTACAATTTGTACAAAAAATGATCAAAATTGAATGTGAAAGCTACAAATTTGAATGATAGTTTAAATCCAGATCTTCCAATAGGTGAGGTGAGCAATGAAACTATTAGCTTTGATTGGTGTAGGGCTTGCAGCAAGTTATTGTTATATCAATATTAAGAACAAAAACTTAAATCTATCCAATACGGATTTCGATGAAAGCATCCACAAAGTCGTTATTCAGGACTTCTGGGTTTAGTGGGTAATTTTTTATTTAGATTATCGAAATGAGATAATTTAAATGAATGTTAATTTTTATGAATGTCATATTATGACAACTTGTAAAATTTCTATTTATATAAAATTTGTATCAGGGCTAACTTCTGATTTTCTCCCAATGCCGTCCTCCAGAACAGGAGGCAGATTATTAAGAGTAGAATATTATGATCCAGTTCCTTCTTTGTCTGTTTAGCTTTCATGGCGCAACTGAAGTTGAATACACGGGTGATAATGAAGAAATTCGGCGCTGTCAGGATTGTCTAAAAGAGCGTGAATAGGCGCTATACCCGCATCCATAGAGCATAGAAAAATTGCCGGCTTGGCTTAGAACGGATCTTTTTTGACTTTTTTAATTTCAAGGGCAATCAAGATTGATGCAAAAACAAGCAGTCCGCCAATGATCAATAATAATGAATCATTTGCCTTGAATCCAACCCAGAAACTCAGGCCACTGCTGACTAAACAGCTTAACAGGAGAACAATTAAAATTCCGTATTTCACGATACATCTCACGTTAATTTTTTTAATCCCGTGATGATATACCTGTACTGTGAACCGCTTGTGAAAGGAAAAAATATAGGTGTAACTGGACGGTCACGCTATACGCAGTGTTGTGATCGCTGGGAGATGAGAAGGTTTTTTTGATGCTTACTCGATGCTTAAGTCAACACACGCCAAGCGTTCACGATGCAGAGGGTGATTAATGAAAGGCAAAGGTAGAACACAAACTCGCTGCTCATCGAGCTGGCCTGATCAAGCCTGTAGTAATAGAGAATAAAAACTAAAACTAGGATCGCAATAAGAATAAGCATCGTTATTTTTTAAGTCTGAGATATCTCAGCATAATAGATGAGAGTGCATTGAAGGCAAACAGTGTGTCATTTTAATCTGGAGTGTTCATGCTTATTGAACGACTAGATATTGATTAATATAAGATTCAAACTCAAGAACCTAATTAAAGAAAAACCATCTACTAGCCCCGAATCAAAGTTTTTAAAAAGTTAAAAGCCTTCGAACCGTTTAAAGTCATCTTTCCAGATTGAAGAATTTTAGAGCTAAAGCCATCCTCATGTAGACACATGGCTTAAATAACATTGAATAAGATGTCATAATTGCTAAAATGCGATTCGTTTTTTATTACAGTTTTACAAGCTAAGAAATAAAGCTTTGTAAAACAGCAATCTATCTAGGAAAATTTTCAATGCTTGATATCTATTTAACGGATGTTCAGAAAAAGGTGCAATTTACCGATTATCCGGGTGAGCATCCTGTTAAATTTATTTTAAATTTTAAGAAAATTTTCCCAAGTGTGATGGAGCTGCTGCTGCCGGTGCTGCCTGAAAATGAAAACCTGGAAGAAATGACCTGGGAATCAACCACGGCAGATCTGGAATTGTTTAAATTGCTGCTCAGTGGTTGGGGCCTGATTGAACTGCGTTTAAATGCTATTGCGAAATATAAAGATCGCGCTTTTGCAGACCATTTGGTGAAGCAAGCACAGCAAAAACGTCAGGACTATAAAAAATCACAAAGCCAATTGGCGACAGTAGAGCTGGACTATCTGTTTATGCATGAAGTTCATGCACAAATTGATGCTGAACTGGTCGAGCTGGGTGAAAAATTCTATTTACCGACCCTACGTGAATTGTGGCAGGGTAAAGTGGCGGCCAATGTCTTGAATGCACAATTCTAAACGACATTTGCATTCTAGAAGTATATAAAAAATCCCCATGTAGTTTATTACATGGGGATTTTCTTTAGGAGGTAGATATTTAAAACCTGCTTTCCATCATTCAGTTTTAAAACCAGTCGCTGTGCATCGACAGGCAGGTATCATCAAATTCACTCAGTAATTTGGCCTGATGTTCAATTTCCGGTAATTCCCAGCGAATAAAATAGCGCGCCGCTTGCAACTTTCCTGCTAAAAATTGCTGATCTTCTGCCAACTCAGACTGTCCAAACTGCTGTTGCGCCTTGTTGGCCATATCCAGCCATAACCAGGAAATAATTACTTTAGCCATCATATCTAAATACAGGGCAGAATTGGCCAAAGCCTCACTGGTCTGACCTTGCATAAGCGCCTGTCCCAGTTTTTGTGTGGTGCTTTGTACCGTAGCCAAATGTTTGCAGAATTTGCTAGACAGATCCAGAATGGCCGGATGCTGAATCTGTTCCAGCGTGGTGTTGATGCGTTGCATCAGCAGATTTAAGCCTTTGCCATTGTGCTGCCATAATTTACGCCCGAGTAAATCCAGTGACTGAATACCAAAAGTGCCTTCATGAATCGGATTTAAGCGATTATCCCGATAATACTGTTCTACCGGATAATCACGGGTATAGCCGGCACCGCCGAGCACCTGAATTGCCAGATCATTGGCTTTCGGCCCATAGGCAGACGGGAAAGATTTAACCACAGGCGTGATCAGATCGAGCAGAATGGCGCTATCTTCCGAGCCACCCGCCTGATGTTCATCAATCAGTCGTGCGGCAAACAGACACAATGCCAAAGCACCTTCTACATAGGCCTTTTGCGCTAATAGCATCCGTTTCACATCGCTATGTTCAATAATATTGACCGGTTTGCTGTCGCTATTTTTTTCACTGGCCAGTCGGCCTTGCGGACGGTTTCTGGCATATTCCAGCGATTCCAAATAACCGCGATAACCGATCATCGCGGCGCCCAGCCCGACACCGACACGCGCCTCGTTCATCATTTTGAACATATATTTCAGGCCCTGACCGGCTTCACCAATCAAATAGCCTAAGCATTGGTCATTTTCACCAAAATTCAGCACAGTCGATGTTGTCCCGCGATAGCCCATTTTATGTAACAGGCCCGCCAGTTTGACATCATTGCGTTCACCCAGCGAGCCATCTTCATTGGTCAGGAATTTCGGCACAATAAACAGGGAAATGCCTTTGACACCTTGCGGCGCATCCTGAATCCGCGCCAGCACCAGATGCACAATATTTTCAGTAATGTCCTGATCACCCCCAGAAATAAACATTTTCTGGCCTTTGATTTTGTAGCTGCCATCGGCTTGTGGAATGGCTTTGGTGGTCAGATCACCCAGAGAGGAACCGACATTCGGCTCGGTCATGGCCATGGTGCCGGAAAAGCGGCCATTGAACATCGACGGGACAAAGGTCTGTTTCTGCTGCTCGGTACCGAAGGCCTGAATCAGATTCGCTGCGGCGGCGGTTAAAAACGAATAAGCCACGGTGGCAGGATTGGCCGACATAAAATAGGCATTGGCAGCCATATTAATCAGTGTGGGAAGCTGCATACCGCCCTGATCATAATCATGCTGGGCACATAACAGACCGGCCTGGGCAAACTGTTGCCAGGCCTGTTTCACTTCGGCAATGGTATGTACCTGTGTACCATCAAAATGCGGTTCTTGCGCATCGCCTTTGGTATTGTGCGGGGCAAAATAGTCTGCTGCAATGCCGCGCGCCGTATCTAAAATACTGTCGAAGGTGGCTTTGTCATGTTCCTGATAACGTTCCAGCTGGGTCAGCTGTTCGGCTGAAAATACCTGATAGAGTAAAAAATCCAGATCTTTTTGATTGATGAGTGCGGTCATGGGATGCCGTTACCTGTTTTTATTGATTGCTCTTAGCTTAACAAGACTTGTATTGGCAGATAAATTGTCAATAATGACACTCAAGGAGCTAAAAACGACATTTGGGAAGAAAGCATGAAGCGGGTTTTTATTCTGGCCTATGATGGTGCACTGGCCTCGGCCATAACCGGTGTGGCCGATTTATTCAGTCTGGCCGGCATTAGCTGGAACCGGATTCAGAAACAGGACATCCAGCGTTTGTTTCAGGTGCAGATTGCCTCGCCACAGGGAAAAACGGTGCAATGCAGTAATGGTTTACGCATTGAGGCGCATCTGGCCTATAGTGAAATCCAGCAGGCCGATTTGCTGGTGATTCCGACTTTGGCCGGTTCCATCGAGCAGATTCTGGAAAAAAATCAGTTGCTCATGAATGTTCTGCAACAGGCCGATCAAGCCCAATGCCTGATTGCCGGAAACTGTACCGGGAATTTTTTTCTGGCCGAAGCCGGAATTTTACAGGGCCGCAGCGCCACCACGCATTGGGGTTTTAAAGATCTGTTCCAGCAGCGCTATCCAGAAGTCCATTTACAGGCGGATCGCCTGATTACCCAGTCCGATCATGTCTATTGTGCCGGTGGCGGGTTGGCCTGGTTCGATTTGGGCCTGCATTTAATTGAACGCTTTTATGGCTTTGAAATTGCCATTCAGACGGCCAAATCCTTTGTGCTGGATTTTCGCCGTGACAACCAGTTGTCCTATTCCTTGATGCGTATGAGCAAGCCACATCAGGATGGTTTGGTAAAAGAAATCCAGCATTGGCTGGAGCAGCATTTTAGTGAAAACTTGAATATGGAAGATGTGGCGGCGCGCTTTAATATCAGCCCGCGCACGCTCATTCGCCGTTTTAAAGCAGTGTTAGATGTGGCGCCGAATCAGTATGTGCAGGCTATTCGTATTGAAGCTGCGCAAAAACGGCTGGAAGAAACCGAGCAGCCGATTGACCGGATTATGCAAATGGTGGGCTATGAAGATCCGAGTTCATTCCGGCGTTTATTTCGCAAGAAAACCGGCCTAACCCCAATGGAATACCGCCAGCGCTTTGGCCGGCGGTTTTAAGCGTGTTGCTTTCGTTAGCGTGATAACTGTGGCTGCACCTGCTGAGCATGACGACCATGTAGCAGATAATACAGGCCTAAACACAACAGCGCGGCGATGGCACTATAGAAATACATCTGCGCATAACTAACCGATTTCAGCGCGATTCCGATCAAATACGGCCCGAAGCCCAGCCCTGCATCCAGACAGATAAAATAGGTCGAGGTCGCCAGTCCCATACGTTCCAGTGAGGTACTTTTGACCGCAATAGTCTGACAGACCGATTGAATATTGCCATAGCCCAGACCGAGCAAGCCGGCACAAAGCAGCAGCATACTGGAGTTATGCGCCTGACTTAGTAAAAACAGGGCAATCGCCATCACAATAAAGGCGGGATACATAATGATATTTTCACCTTTACGATCCATAAGCCGCCCGGTAAACGGACGCGAAAACAAAATGGCGATGGCATACATTAAAAAGAATAAGGACGCGGCTTCGACCAGATCAATTTCCTTGGCGTAAAAGTTAATAAATGACAGCACGCCGGAATAGCAGATAGAAGCAAACAGCATAATCAGGGAAATCGGCAGCGCATTCTTTTCCAGATACTGGGTCCAGAAGCCAAAGCTTTTACCTGCTGCCGCGGTGGCTGCAGGTTTAGGCTGCGCCAGGTTCGGCATCCGGATAAAACAGGCCACCACCAGACAGCCCAGCGCCAAGACACTGGATAAGCTAAAAATCGTCTGATAACTGGTGTGCAGCATCATCCAGATCGCGACAAAAGGACCAATCGCCGTACCCAAGGTGCTGCTCATGCTGTAATAGCCAATACCTTCACCGCGGCGGGTGGGCGGCAGGGTTTGTGCGATGACCGTACCGAGCACGGTAGAGGCGACTCCCATCATAAAGCCATGAATAAAACGGATGCCGAGCAGGGCGGTCACCCCCATCTCTATAAAATAGCCTAAGGAAAACAGCAAGAAACCGGCCAGCCCAAAAAGCAGGGTGCTACGATAACCGAAACGCTGTAGGCATTTGCCAATCAGCAGACGGCCAAATAAGGTGCCGACAATAAACAGTCCTGAAATTAAACCGGCTTCGGCAATGCTGGCATTTAATTCCGCCACAGCATAACCGACAATCACAATCACCAATAGATAAAAAATCAGTACCAGTTGAAAATTGATCAGGCCGACCAGGATAAAGTTTCTGGTCCATAGCGGTGCTTGTGCTGAACTCATTTGTCTTCACCTTGTAGGGTCGGTTGTAACTGTTCACTCAGCTGATTAAGGATCTCGCGGGTATGGGCGATGTCCGCAACTGCAAAAGACTGCAGCAGCTGCTGTTCAAACTGATCAATCTGGCTTGAACAATGCTTGAAAAGTTCCTGCCCGTGAGAGCTAAAAGTCAGGCATTTCTGCCGTTTATCGCTACTTTCAAGCTGATGGATTAAACCCAAGTCCAGCAACATCCGAATACGTTTGGTGATGCTCGGTTTGGACACCTTTAAATAGGCGGCAATATCTACCTGGGTACATTGTTGTTTTAAATGAATGACATATAACACCTGCCACAAGGAATAATTAAGCTGATGCGGCAATAACAGAGTATTAACTTCATCGCTGAACAGACGTGCGCAGCGTAATAAGGCGGTACGAAATTTTAAGGGAGAGCTTGGCATAAAAAAATAGTTAACCAGGGTAACTAAAACAAAGTCAATGTACGCCTGTTCGGAATTTTTTTCAAGTAGGGAAGCCAGCGAAGGATTCAAAAAAACAGATGATAAAAGATGAGGGGGCAACGTGTATTGCTATAGATTTGTTAAGCAGCGTTAAGGTCAATCAACTGAACTACAAAAATTCCTCTCATCCAGTCCTGTCTATCCAGCTGATAAACCGCAAGAATAAAAAATCAGCGCTTCTATCTTCCAAAAAAACTCATCAGTTGCAGAAATTACTCGCTTAAAGATTCTTGATCAAAAGCCTACACAAGGCCTATACAACTTCGTCCTATGCTGAAGCGCGATGAGAAAAATTCAAAACGCTATATTTAAAACTCTACACCCTGAGCGCAGCTCGACCTTTTGAAAGGTGGCATGATGACCCTCGGTTTTACCGCGCTGGAACTGGCCCGGATTCAGTTTGCCTTTACAGTTTCGTTTCATATCATTTTTCCGGTCATTTCCATTGGTCTGGCCAGTTTTCTGGCGATTCTGGAATGGCGCTGGTTACGCAGTCGTAATCCGATTTATCAGGACCTGTTTAAATTCTGGGTCAAGATTTTTGCGGTCGCCTTTGCCATGGGGGTGGTTTCTGGCATTGTCATGAGCTATCAGTTTGGCACCAACTGGAGTGAATTTTCCCGTATCGCCGGCAGTGTCACCGGACCATTATTGGCCTATGAAGTGCTCACCGCTTTCTTTTTGGAAGCGGGTTTTCTCGGCATCATGCTGTTTGGTTGGGGACGGGTGGGACCTAAAGCACATTTTTTCTCGACTTTAATGGTCGCAATTGGCACCTGTATTTCCATGTTCTGGATTTTATCAGCCAATAGCTGGATGCAAACTCCGCAAGGTTTCAGCATCGAAAATGGCATTCTGGTGCCACAGGACTGGTGGGCCATTGTCTTTAATCCGTCATTCCTGTATCGGCTGGCGCATATGGCCATTGCTGCCTTTTTGGTCTCTGCTTTGCTGGTGGCTGCCACGGCCGCTTGGCATTTACTTAAAGGCCGTCGGGATGCATTGGTAAAAACCTCGTTTTCAATGGCCTTGTGGCTGATGCTGATCTTAACTCCCTTACAGGTGCTGGTGGGCGATTTACATGGCTTGAATACCCTGCAACATCAACCAGCCAAACTGGCAGCGATGGAAGGGCATTGGGATACCAATCATGAGAAAGGCATGCCGCTGTATCTGTTTGGTATTCCCGATATGCAGGCCGAAGAAACCAAATATGCACTGGCGATTCCCAATTTAGGCAGCGTAATTCTGACCCATTCGCTAGATGGCACCGTCACTGGCTTAAAAGAATTTGCCCCGGAAGATCGGCCCAATTCGACCATTGTGTTCTGGAGTTTCCGGATTATGGTCGGCTTAGGCGTGCTGATGCTGATTCTGGCGCTATGGGGATTGTGGCTACGTAAACGACAGCGTTTATATGAACATCGTCGTTTTCAGCGTTTTGCCCTGTGGATGGGGCCCTCCGGTTTTATTGCCTTATTGGCCGGTTGGTTTACCACAGAAGTCGGCCGCCAGCCATGGGTGGTCTATGGGGTGTTACGTACCGAAGATGCCTTATCGCCAGTGTCTGCAGAGCAGGTTGGCCTGAGCTTGATGATTTTTGTACTGGTGTATTTTGTGGTGTTCGGGATGGGCATTTATTACATGCTCAGACTGATGCACAAAGGGCCGGAACTGATTCATTCAGCGCCATCATCAGCCTCTGATGCTGAGCTTACTCAAGCCTCCAGACGGCCATTAAGCAGTGTCACCGAGCAGATCAACCCGCCCACCGAGCGTCCCAAACAGGAGCAGGAGCCATGATGGATTTATCTTTGCTGTGGATCGGGATTATTGCCTTCGCGGTGCTGATGTATGTGGTGTTAGATGGCTTTGATTTGGGCATCGGGATTTTATTTCCATTTTTTCCCGAGCAGGCAGAGCGGGATGTGATGATGAATACCGTCGCGCCAATTTGGGATGGCAATGAAACCTGGATGGTGCTGGGAGGCGCCAGCCTGTTTGCTGCTTTTCCCTTGGCCTATGCCACGGTACTTTCGGCCCTGTATTTACCGGTCATTTTAATGGTGATTGCCTTAATTTTTCGCGGTGTTGCCTTTGAGTTTCGTTTTAAGGCCAACAGCAGCAAACACTGGTGGGACAAAGCTTTTATTGGTGGCTCTGTTTTTAGCAGCTTTTTACAAGGCGTAATTTTGGGCGCTTATATTCAGGGTATTCGTACCGAGCAGGGGGTATATGCGGGCCATGGCTTGGACTGGTTAACGCCGTTTAGCCTGTTTACTGGTGCTGGCGTGGTAATATTGTACGCCACTTTAGGTTGTGGCTGGCTCATTTTTAAAACCGATCAGGCACTACAGCAGCGTATGTACCGTTTAATGCCGAAGATGCTGATCGGCCTATTGATTGTTTTAGCAGCCGTCAGTATTTATACCCCGATAACCCAGCCGCACATTGCCGAGCGCTGGTTTAGTCTGCCGCAGCTACTGTATTTCTCTCCGGTGCCGATACTGGTGCTGATCTTTACTTATCTGGCTTTAAAAGCCTGCCGGCAACAGCAACAGTTTCGCCCATTTTTGTATACGCTGGCCTTGGTATTTCTGGCTTATAGCGGTTTTTTAATCAGCTTATGGCCTTATATTATTCCGCCCTCGGTCAGCTTCTGGCAGGCTGCTGCACCGGAAAGCAGTCAGCGTTTTACTCTCATTGGCGCGCTGATTTTAATTCCGATTATTCTAGGTTATAGCGCGATGTCCTATTGGATTTTTCGCCATAAAGTCCGGGTGGGAGAGGATGGCTATCATTAAAGAAAATCGACATGAAGCACATCATCACAGCTCAGTTATTCCCTTAGTCATCAAGGAGCCGCAATGAAACGTACACAGCTGCTGTGGTTTATTGGTCTCTGGCTGGCCGGCTTTGTGGCTTTGGCGCTGATTGCCGGGGCTTTTCGTTTGCTGGTGCAATGGGCTTATTAAGCTGAATCATCTTCGGACTTTAAAAATCCGCCTGAGCATTTTATTTACGGTTCTGTTTGCGATAGACACTTGGCCGCACCGGGCGGCTACTTTTCCAGAGGCCTTTTTTCCGTGCTCTGGCCTGAGTCTGTAAGGCACGCATATGCGCCAGCTGCTTGCGATCACGAATATAATCTTCATAGACCCAGGCGGCGCCACGTTTGACCAGTTCTTCATTGACATTTTTACGGTAGCGATAAATCACCCCGACATGGCGGCCATAGCGATCAATATCGGTAATTTTGATCCGTACCACCTTCTGATGCAGCATGGTTTTCACCAGACGCCGGGTTTCCGGACCATAACTTTGACTCGATTCTGGCGCATCAATATAGGCAAAGCGGATGCGGGTTTCTGAACGTCTTAAATTAAAACGGTACAGGGTGAGGGTATCGCCATCGCTGACCGCAGTGACCCGCGCCCAATAGGTTTTGCCTTTTTTAAAAGGTCGAAACAGTTGCTGCACAAAGCGGGAAATCTTACCCAACAGCATAAACGCAACAAGACAGCATCCAGCGGCCAATGCCAGCAGCCAGAAAGGGGAGAGTTCAGTCAACATAGACGCTTTCAATTCAGCTGAACAGACCAGCCAGCTGTAAACCGTGAAAAATAAAAGTGCTACTGTAAAAGAAATGGCGCAATTCGCCGGTCGATTAAATCGCCAATTAGCTAGTTTTTAACAAGTCAGCTACGCTACAACGCCTGATCTGGCAAGGGCTTGAGCGATGTTTGAAATTTAATGAAGATAAAGCGCCTTGAATTTGAGTGATCTAAATAGCCTAAGCAAAAATTTTAGAAATTTCCGCTCTTAAAAATGCATGACGTGCATTCTCTTGCATCTCCTTATACCAGAACATCCCCAAATCAATTTGCGGCAGGTCGACAGGCGATTCAAAAATATGTAGCTTCGGGTCAATATGTAAATGCCGCAAAATACTTTCCGGAATGGTCAGCATCGCCGTGTCATGCTGCGCCAGAATTTGCAGGGCAGTGGAATAATGCTGACAGCGTAATAACAGGGTTCGCGACAGCTGATTGCGCTTTAAATAAATATCTTCCAGCAGCAGGCCACTACGGCGTGAAGAAACACCAATATGCGGCGCAGACAAATATAATTCTTTATCTATGGATGAACGCTGGCTACAGACCACGAAACGGTCTTGGACCAGCGCCTGAAACTGGATTTTATCGCCCAGCTTGTGTTCCAGATCAATCACAAAATCAATTTGCTGGGTGGCCAGATCATTAATCATGGTTTTACGGTCCAGCTTGCTGCTTAAAAACTGAATCTCCAAGTTCAGCTGCTGAAAGTGCTGCACCAGTTTGGGAAAAATAATCGGTTCAATTTCATCATGTATGGCAATTTTCAGGGTATGTACCATCGCCGGTTCAAACTGCTGTTTTTGCCGGGCAATATGCTGAATAGACAGCAGCGCAGTTTTAATAGTCGGATAAATCTGCTCGGCAAACGGCGTTGGTAACATCTGATGGCCGGTGCGAATAAACAGATCATCCTGTAACTGTAACCTAAGCCTTTGTAAAGCGTGACTGGTCGCCGACTGGCTGATACATAAGAGCTGCGCCGCTTTGGAAATATTTTTTTGTTCAAAAATCGCAATAAACAGCGGGTATAAATTAATATCAATACGATGAAAAGTACCCAGATCCATTGGGCTATTATTATGAATATTGTGCATAGTGCTTAATTCAATAAAATCATTTCATGCATAATAATTTTTAGGTTAAGGTGTTGTAAAGCCAATATAACAACAGATTGAGGAAGCTACAGTCATGTTTGAATTGTCAGCACGCGCACAGGATTATCTCGAAAGAACCCAACAGTTTATTCAAACAGAAATTGAACCAATTGAAGCCGACTTTTGGCAGCAGGTGCATGAACTGAATCAGGGTGGTGACTGGACGCAATGGCAGTGGCCGGCGCAATTAGAAAGTTTAAAAGCCAAAGCCAAAGCCGCGGGACTGTGGAATATGTTTTTGCCTTGTCCTAATTTGGGCCAGGGCCTGTCAGTGCAGGAATATGCACATATTGCCGAATTGTCTGGCCGTAGCCTGATTGCCCCGACCGTATTTAACTGTAACGCGCCAGATAGCGGCAACATGGAAGTGTTATGGCGTTATGGTTCAGAACAGCAAAAACAGCAATGGCTGATGCCACTGCTCGAAGGTAAAATCCGCTCGGTGTTTTGTATGACTGAACCGGCAGTCGCCTCTTCTGATGCGACCAATATGCAGGCTACGGCGGTGGTAGAAGGCGATGAGATTGTCCTGAACGGGCGTAAATGGTGGTCATCGGGTCTGGGTGATCCGAATGCCAAAATCATTATTTTTATGGCGCATACCCCGGACGAAAGCAAAGACCGTCATCATCAACATTCGATGGTGCTGGTCCCGGTCGATACTGCAGGGGTGAAAATTGAACGTATGTTACCGGTGTTTGGCGATTATGATGCGCCGCATGGCCATGGTGAAGTCAGCTTTGACAATGTCCGCGTGCCAGTGGCCAATTTTATTGGCGGTGCCGGCCAAGGTTTTGAAATTGCCCAGGGCCGTTTAGGACCCGGCCGTATTCATCACTGTATGCGTTGTATCGGTGCGGCAGAAAAATCACTGGAACTGATGATTGACCGCGGCATGAACCGGACTGCCTTTGGCAAGGAAATCCTGAAACTCGGTGGCAATTTGGAGCGTGTGGCCGAAGCGCGTGTGGCAATTGATCAGGCACGCCTGTTAACACTTTATGCTGCCTATAAAATGGATACTTTAGGCAATATGGCCGCCTTAACAGAAATTTCTGCCATTAAAGTAGTGGCGCCAAGCGTGCTGGAAAAAGTGGTGGATATGGCCATGCAAATCCACGGCGGTGCCGGGCTGTCCCGCGATACGCCATTGACCGGTTTCTTTGCCCAGGCACGTGCCTTACGTTTGGCCGATGGTCCCGATGAAGTGCATAAAGGCATGATTGCCAAACTGGAACTGGCCAAACGCGGTTACAGTACCCGTCGTAAAAAATAAGTGGCAAAACACCAGAAACAGTGTGGGTCTTTACAGCTGAAAATGCTCTAATAGGGCAAGACCTAAAAAAGTGAAAAATCAGGAAAATAACATGTCAGTGATTGATGTTGGCGGTCAGGTTCGTGAAGGCGAGGAACTGGATATTCAGGCAGTAAGCCAGTGGTTAAAGGCGCAAGGGGTTGATGTTCAGGAACCCGTTGAAGTGACCCAATATTCAGGCGGTGCCTCCAACTGGACCTATCGTCTGAACTATCGCAATGCCGATTTAATTTTACGTCGCCCACCTAAAGGCACCAAAGCCAAATCTGCGCATGACATGGCGCGTGAATATCATGTACAAAAAAATCTGGCACCGTATTATCCGGTATTACCGCAGATGGTGGCGCTGTGTCAGGATGAATCGGTGATTGGCTGTGATTTTTATATCATGCAGCGCGTGGAAGGCATTATCCCGCGGGCCAAACTGCCGCCAGAACTGAACTTTGATGAAAACCAGGTTCAGGAACTGTGCATTAATGTGATTGATAAATTAATCGAGCTGCATCAGGTGCCGTATCAGGGCACTGAACTGGAAAAACTCGGTAAAGGTGAGGGCTATTGCCGTCGTCAGGTGGAAGGCTGGGACAGCCGTTATGAAAAAGCCAAAACCCTGAATGTGCCGTCATTTAAATATGTACGTAAATGGCTGCACGAGAATATTCCGGCAGATTCCACCACCTGCATTATTCACAATGACTGGCGTTTTGATAATGTGATTTTAAATCCGCAGCATCCAACCGAAGTGATTGGCGTGCTGGACTGGGAAATGGCAACTCTGGGCGATCCGCTGATGGATCTTGGTTCGGCTTTGGCCTACTGGGTAGAAGAAACCGATAACCAGATTTTTAAAGCCACCCGCCGTCAGCCGACCCATTTAAAAGGCATGTTCACCCGTAAACAGGTGGTGGATTACTATCTGGAAAAAACCGGCCTGCAACCGGAAAACTGGACTTTCTATGAAGTGTTCGGGATTTTCCGTCTGGCGGTGATCGCCCAGCAGATTTACTACCGTTATTATCATAAACAGACCAATAATCCGGCCTTTAAAGATTTCTGGATTGTGATTCATGCCTTGCACATCCGCGCCTTAAAACTGATTGGGCTGCAAAAAATTGAAGCCAATGAGCTGGCACAAAAATATATGGCCAAATTTAAGGAGCTGCTGCCGAAATGACGACCATTTATTTAATCCGTCATGGCCAGGCTTCTTTTGGTGCAGAAAGCTATGACCAGCTTTCGCCGAATGGGGAATTGCAGGCCAAACTGCTGGGGCAGTATTTTGACAACATCTTAAAAGAAGAACCCTATGTGGTGGCCGGCTCCATGCAGCGCCATCAGCAGACTGCACAGATCGCTCTGGCCGAATGTTTCCCTGAAGCTCATCTGGTCACCAATCCGGACTGGAACGAGTTTAACCATCAACAGGTATTTGCCCAATACGAACCGCGCTTTAATGAACCGCATTTATTAAAGGCCGATGTAGCCAAAGAGCTTAATCCGCGGGCGTATCTGGCAAAAATTTTTGAAGGTGCCATTGAACGCTGGACTGGCGGTGAATATCACCATGAATATGAAGAATCCTGGCCGCATTTCAAGGCCCGGGTCGAAACCGCCTTGCAAAACCTGTGTGATGAACTGGCCCAAACCAAACCGCGTTACGCGATTGTGTTTACTTCGGGCGGAGTCATTTCGGTTGTTGCTGGAAAAATTCTGGAACTGAATCCTAACCGGACTTTTGCACTGAACTGGGCCATCGCCAATACCAGCATGACCACTTTGCGTCTGGTCGGCAATGAGCCGCAACTGTTAAGTCTGAATGAACATCATTTTATAAAAGCACAACATCCAGAATTATTAACCTGGATTTAATCAAGGAATAGACAGATGACCAAAACAATTTTAATTACCGGCGCAAGTTCCGGCATTGGTGCCGGTATGGCCCGCGAATTTGCACAAAAAGGCTATAACCTGGCCATTTGTGCGCGTCGTATGGAACGTCTGGAAAGCTTAAAACAGGAACTGGAAAGCAAGTACGGCGTGAGCGTGGCCGCAAAAACCTTAGATGTGACCAATTATGATCAGGTATTTGAGGTGTTTCGTGCCTTTAAAGAAGAGCTCGGCACAATTGACCGGATTATTGTCAATGCCGGGGTTGGTGAAGGCCGCCGGATCGGCAAAGGCAACTTTGCGATTAACCGCGCCACGGTTGAAACCAACTTTATTTCAGCGCTGGCACAATGTGAAGCTGCGGTAGAAATTTTCCGTGCCCAAAATTCTGGTCATCTGGTGATGATTTCTTCCATGAGTGCAATGCGTGGTATGCCAAAACATCTGACGGCGTATGGTGCCAGTAAAGCTGGTGTTGCGCATCTGGCCGAAGGCATCCGTGCCGAGCTGATTGATACGCCAATTAAAGTTACCACCATTTTCCCGGGCTATATCCGTACCGAAATTAACGAAGGCGCGAAAAAATTACCATTTGAAGTGGATGAGCAAACCGGTTCACGTTTACTGGCCGCAGAAATTGAAAAAGCACCGGTAAAAGCCTATGTGCCGAAATGGCCATGGTTACCGCTGGGCTTGGCCATGAAAGTCTTACCATTAAAACTGGTCAATAAACTCGGTTAATCCACATGTATATCAAGTGAAAAGTTCCATTTGGCGCTTTTCACTTTTTATTTTAAATGTTTGTTTTAAATATTTGAAAATTTAAAAATATTTCATAGAAAGATAAAAATAGAGGGCTTATTTTGGTTAAAATAGGCCCGATTTTTTTGAAGATGATCGACAACGCGATGTTTCTGAAGCTTGCAACCTTGGGTTTAATTCCCGCCCTGATTATTCAAGGCCGCCGGGTCAAGAAAAATACTTTAAGATTGGCAGAGCCAGAAGGGGAACGTGAAGGCACGAGCGGTCAGGGACAGGCCTTATCTATTTTGATTCTGGGGGATTCAGCTGCTGCCGGTGTTGGCGTCAGCCATCAGGAAGATGCCTTGCTCGGCGCGATTCTGGCCGGACTCACTTCCGAATTTCAGGTCAGCTGGAAACTGCATGCCAAAACAGGCAATACCACGGGACAGGTCATTCAAAGCGTTCAGCAGCTGAACACTGAAAAGTTTGATGTAGTGGTCACCTCGGTCGGGGTGAATGATGTCACCAAACTGATGCCGGCCGATATCTGGATGCAAAAACAGGCGCAGTTGTATCAACTGATTGCAGCTAAATTTCAGCCACAACTCATCCTTGCAGCAGGTGTACCACCGATGCAGCTTTTCCCGGCTTTACCGAACCCGCTGGCATGGCTGTTTGGCCAATATGCTAAGCAGATGAACCGTGAACTGCATAAATTTATTCAAAAACAGCCAAACATGGACTGGATTGAATATGACATTGCGCAATATCAGCAGATGCAACTGGAAATGGCCGAAGATGGCTTTCATCCGAGTAAAGAAATTTATCAAATATGGGGCAAAGAAGTAACACTCAAAATTAAACAACGGCTTAAGATGAATAAAGTGAATTGAGTTTGCCACCTTATGATTGATGATCTTGAAATTGAAACCCATCCCTTTGAGCCTTTTTTACCATCCAATGCCAAACTGCTGATGATGGGCAGTTTTCCACCGCCCAAAAACCGCTGGAAAATGGAATTTTATTATCCGAATTATCAGAATGATATGTGGCGGATTTTTGGTATCTGCTTTTTTCAGGATAAAAACTATTTTTTAGACCTGCCGAATAAAAACTTTCAGCTTGAACTGATTCAAAACTTTTTAAAAGATACCGGTATTGCACTGTTTGATACCGCCTACCGGATTAGCCGTTTAAAGGGCAATGCTTCAGATAAATTTCTGCATATTCACACCCCGACCGATTTAAATCGGCTGCTCCAGCAAATGCCGCTGTGCCAGTACATTATGACCACGGGTGATAAAGCCACTGATACCTTGATGGAATCAATGCCGGAAGGCACGCCGAAACCGGTAATTGGCCAATCTTCACAGGCGATCTTTGCTGGTCGAGAGCTGCATTTATACCGTATGCCGTCTTCATCTCGCGCCTATCCCTTAGCGGTGGAGAAAAAGGCTGAACTTTATTGCGGTCTGTTTAAGGATGTCGGCCTGCTTTAAAAAAGAGAGGATGTCTTTGGCATCATTGATGGATATTCTACCCATCTAAACGCATGAATATGCACCTCCCGAACCTGGGTGAAATCCGACCAGATCAGCTTGCTGCCGCGTGTCCATTTTAACGGCGCAATTCTGTGGTGTACCTGATTCATTTCCCCGGCAGTGGCCGGGCGTAACTCACCAATTTCAGCATATAAACGCACACCCGGATAAGTACGAAATTGACCTGACATCATTGATTTTAGCCAGAACGCGCGGCTACTGTTTACGGCCTGAATACAGGCCTGCGCATTATGTTTGAGATGCGGTTGCAGCGTGGCAGAGTAGGTATCAAAAAAGAAACCGGTGGGAGAGCTGTCGTTTAAAAATAAGGTTCCAATCGGGGTGATATTCGGGATACCTTCTGGACTCACACTGGCGATGGAGCAGTGCATACTGGCGCGCTGCGCCTGCGCAACCACTTGTCGTATTTGCCCCCAGGTTTGAGCATCCATATTCTTGTTCATTTTTATACTCATTTTATAGTTAAAACCAGCATAATAAAGACCAGAACTATTGTTATGCGTGAAAGCGCAACTGCATATCACTGCTGTCCCATAGTTTGCTTTAAATAAAAAAACCTGAGTCCTAACAGTTAAAATATGAGTGTAAACAAACACTTTAACGACCAGGATTCAGGTTTTGTCACATCAGAATACCGTATTTCATG
>NZ_VPBA01000034.1:0-31849 GCF_013418945.1 Acinetobacter sp. YH12112
GGCAAATTGTAGGTTTTATCTCAGGTTCAAATTTAAGATTTTAGCAGCACTCCAAACTCTACAATTTGCGTATAGTGGTAGCTAATCACTATATCAATCAAGATACAAGAAGCACTGCTTCGCAAGGCAGGCGATCAGAATATCCTGCAACCCTCGGTTTTTAAGCTCAGTCAGGACATTCAGCCAGAACTTGGCACCTTCATTCTCAGCCATCCACATGCCGAGCAGTTCTTTGTGTCCATCAAGATTAATGCCTAAGGCAAGGAATACAGCCTTATTGATGACACTGCCATTATGACGGACTTTAACCACAATACAGTCCATATAAACGATGGGATAGATCACATCCAGCGGACGGTTTTGCCATTCAGCAACCTGCTCATTGACGGCATCCTCACAGCAGTGCTGTTCGCCTTGGAAATGAGCGTTGGAGATACATCGGCATCGTACATTTCCTTGAAGGTAGCAACGATTTCACGGGTGGTCATGCCTTTGGCATAAAGGGATAGAATCTGGCTATCCATTTGCGTGATACGGGTCTGATTTTTCTTAATCAACTGAGGTTCGAAAGTGCCATCACGATCACGTGGTGTGGTGATCTCAATCTCCCCATCATCGCTAAGTACAGTCTTACTAGAATAACCATTGTGTGAATTTGAGCCAGATTTACGGGCATTTTTTTCATGTCCCAGATGTTCGGTAAGTTCGGCATTAAGAGCCGTTTCAACAGTGAGTTTGGTCAACAATCGGGTGAATTGGTTGAGATCGTCTTCTGTTTTGATTCCTTTAGAAAATTCTGCTGCAAGGTCTTTTAGTTTTTGTTCGTTCATCATATTGCCTGACTCCGTTGTGAATATGAACATAGCAAATTCAGGCAATTACACAATTTAATTTACAGTCTCGAGTGATGAGTAATTGCACTTCTGGATTTTTTAGTCAGCACGATAAGGTCCAGTTTCTCTTTTAAAATCCTCAAATTGGGGTAAGATGTGACAACAGATTTTACCGTTGAGATCACAATGAGCTTTTTAAAAAAGAAAAATAGCGCGAGTTTTGTCTTCTTTATTATTACGCTGTACTCATTGATTGGTTTTGGTCTAGGCTATGTGATCTGGGAATATCTGCTGTAACGTTTTCTTAGTCGCTTTATCCAATAATTATTGAATCATCAGCAAGTTATTAAACTTGCTGACTATCACTGTTTTTTATTCTTTCTCTAAAGCCGACCCATCATCCAGATGATCAGCTTTTATATGTAAGGATAAATTTTTTACGCTGTTTTCTGTGCCAATAATGTCGCAAAGCGCTGTTGAATACGCTTGCCCTGTTCATCGACACGGTGCAGTTCACCGATATTTTCATTGTATTTCAGCAAAGTCCAGCCTTCATAATAAGCTTTTAACTCACCGGCTTTAAAGCTAAAAGGGAAGTCCGGTTGAACCGGATAATCTTCACTATCCATCGCGCAAACAATCAGGTTAAGGCCACCAGCTTTGGTGGCCTGCTGTATCTGCTGAATTAGGGTTGGGATGGTGTCGGGTTGTAAAAACATCATCACCACCGTGCAATACACAAAATCGTATTGGCCCTGAATCTGCGGATTAATATTTAAATCCCGTAGCGTGGTATGAATGCTCTGAATCTGTTCCTGCTGAATAATCTCGTTCAGGCGCTCCAGACTTTGGGCATTGACATCCCAGGCATCGACCTGAAAACCATGTTGACTTAAAAACAGCGCATTACGACCACTGCCACAGCCAACATCCAGCGCTGTATTGCCCTGTAAAGATGGCTGCGCGGCCAGAATTTCTGAATGGGTCGGGGTCAGTTTATATTTTTTGGCAAAGTAGTCATTGGCTGTGCAATAAAAGCTGAGCTGACATTCGACATCGGCACTGGCCGAAACAATCTTGTGCCACACCTGCGGTTCAAGCATGGGCGGTTGCTGCTCCGGGCTAAACAGATGTTCAGACAACAGCGTGCCTGCTTCATCGAGCAAGGCAAAACGCAATTCACCTTTTAAAACCTTCAGTTGGGCCCAAGTGCCGGCTTTGGTATTGTGCTGGCGTAAAAAGCCGGGCGGGATAGTGTCTTGTGTCCAGATCGGCAGCTGTTTATAGCATACGAGCGTTTGCATCTTTTCTCCATGTGCACTTGGGGGCAGATTTTATTAAACCCTAAGCCTGCACAATATGCCAGAGAGGGGAGGGTAACGGGCACGATTTCATCTGCCAGAACTACAATGCGTCAGAGGACTTAATTGATGCTATTTTAGCGGTGAATCTTCAGCTCAAAATGATCTCCACATTTCCATTTTTGCAGATGTATTAGCGTTTTGAAAAATGCTTCAGTATCAAATAGTGAGAATTTAAAAGTGAAAACCAGGTTACATTTTGGGCTTGGAAAAGCCTATACACTTTAGAAAATTATCAACTGACCCGTTGGCGGGTGGCTAAAAAATAAGTAAAACTAAGTGAATGATATAAAATCATAAATATTTTATTGCTTTATTTTGAAAGCAAGGGCAAAAAGCAAAAAAACGGGATTAATTAACAAATGTATACACAAATAATAATAAAATAATGGTTGAATCTGCGCAATTGCTCGAAGGTAGCATCGTATCTTCTTGTCTGTACCATGAATTCCGCGCGCCTTATGTCTCCTCTATTTCAGTTTATTAAAGCGGTCCAGATTTTTGTTTTCTTTCTTTGTAGTATGCTTATGGGTTGGGCACAGGCGGGAAATGAAATGAAAAACTTGACGATCCTTGCCTACCACGAAGTCACTTCTGAACCACAACCGTTAATGCCTGAATATGCGATTGAGCCTAAACAATTGCAGCAGCATCTGGACTGGCTGGTACAAAATGGCTTTCAGTTTATTGGCAGTCAGCAACTGTTAGAGGCACAGCAACACAACAAGGCGCTACCGGAAAAATCAGTCTTGTTGAGTTTTGATGATGGCTATCAAAGTTTTTATCAGCATGTCTATCCTGTTTTAAAACAGCGGAATATTCCGGCCGTGTTGTCGGTGGTTGGGCGCTGGTTAGAACCAGCAGAACAGCAACAGGTTAATTTTGGCGGGCAACTGGTGTCACGCCAGCATTTTTTAAGCTGGGCACAGTTAAAAGAATTACAGGCCAGCGGTCTGGTGGAAATTGCCAGCCACAGTTATGACCTGCATAAAGGCATTGTGGCCAATCCGCAGGGCAATCAATTGCCGGCCACCGTAGCACGTGCCTATTTTCCGCAGCAGCAGCGTTATGAAGATAACAACGCTTATCAAAAACGCATTCAGCAGGACTTAAAGGCCAATCAGCGTCTGTTGCAAAAATATGGTCTGAAAGCACCAAAAATTATGGTCTGGCCCTATGGTCGCTATAACTTGCATACGGTAAAAATTGCTGAAAAACTGAAGATGCCAATCAGCCTGACGCTGGATGATGCCGAGAATCAACCTGTAAACATTTTTTCCAGATTGCCGCGAATCCTGATTCAAAAACACATGGATGCAGCGCTACTGACCAAAGAAATCCAAAAACATCAGCAGCAGCGCACGGACAATGATCGTCCGCAAAAGATCATGCATGTCGATATTGACTATATTTATGATCCGGACCCGCAGCAGCAGGAACGTAATTTAGGCTTATTGCTGGACCGGATTCAGCAGATTGGCGTCAATACCGTATATTTGCAGGCATTTTCTGATCCGGATGGCAATGGCTCGGCCGATCTGGTCTATTTCCCGAACCGTTATATTCCAATGCGTGCCGACCTGTTTAACCGTGTGGCCTGGCAAATCCAGACCCGGACTCAGGTACGTCGTGTCTATGCCTGGATGCCGGTATTTGCCTGGGAATTACCGGTCTCGAATCCGGTGGCCCAAGATCTGGTGCAAACCGAGCAGCCACATAGCGGCAAACATCTGAACATGGGCTATCACCGTTTAAGCCCATTTTCGCCGCGCGCCCGCAACACCATTAAAGGCATTTATGAAGATCTGGCCAAATCGGCGCAGTTCAACGGCATTATTTTCCATGATGATGCCACCTTGTCCGATTATGAAGATGCCAGCAGCTGGGCCAAAAAGGCCTATCAGCAGCAGGGCTTAGCGACTGATCTGACACAACTGCGTGCTGATGATACTGCCTTGCAGAAATGGACAGCTTATAAAGTCAAAGTGATTGATGATTTTGCCATGGAGTTGGCCGAGACCGTACGTCAGTATCAGCCTTATTTGCAGACCTCGCGTAACCTGTATGCACAGGTGGCACTGTCGGCCTATTCAGAAAACTGGTATGCCCAGTCGCTGGAACAGTCGCTAAACCGTTATGACTTTACCGCGATTATGGCCATGCCATATATGGAACAGGTCGATGATCCGGCGCAGTTTTATCAGCAGCTATTGAGTCGGGTGCAGCAATATCCGCAAGGGCTGCGTAAAACGGTGTTTGAATTGCAGGCCGTCGATTGGCGTAATGGTAATAAAATTCCATCTGCGGAAATTGCGGAAACAATTCAGAAACTCTATCAGGCCGGTGTGAAGCACATTGCCTATTATCCGGATGATCCAATCCAGAATCATCCTGATCCGGCTGTGCTGCGTCAGGCCTTCCAGTCTCAGCCCGCATCCGCACCGTAACCGGCTAGAGGAACAACCATGTTGCAAGAACTCTGGCAATCGGTGCTGAACTTTGTGTTTTATTATCCGCTATTCATGTCCTATTTATGGATGATGGGCGCGCTGATTTTCTATGTCAAAGAACGCAAAGATCCGACCTTTACCCAGCCACCGGCTTTACAGGAATATCCTTTGGTGGCGGTGCTCATTCCGTGTTTTAACGAAGGCGATAATGCCGAGGAAACCATCACCCAGGCACTGGCATTAAAGTATCCCAACTTTGAAGTCATCGCGATTAATGATGGCAGCTCGGACAATACTGGCGAGGTACTGAACCGTCTGGCGGCCCAGCATCCACGGTTAAGGGTGGTGCATCTGGCGGAAAATCAGGGCAAGGCCATGGGCCTGCAAGCCGGCAGTCTGGTTACCGATGCCGAATACCTGCTTGGAATTGATGGCGATGCCTTGCTCGATCCGCATGCCGCCAGCTGGATGCTGCGCCATTTCCAGCGTGATCCGGCGGTGGCCGCCGTTACGGGCAATCCGCGAATTCGCAATCGCTCGACCTTATTGGGCCGGGTCCAGGTCGGAGAATTCTCCTCGATTATTGGCATGATTAAACGTGCCCAGCGCACCTATGGCCGTATTTTTACTGTTTCCGGCGCGATTACCGCCTTTCGTAAAAGCGCGGTACATCAGGTCGGTTACTGGTCGCACGACATGCTGACCGAAGATATTGATATTTCCTGGAAGCTACAGCGTGCCGGCTGGAAAATTGAATTTGAACCGAATGCGCTGGTGTGGGTATTAATGCCGGAAACCCTGCAAGGCTTATGGAAACAGCGTTTGCGCTGGGCCATGGGCGGTGCGCAGGTGTTAAATAAAAATATTGATGTAATTTTTAAGCCAAAGCTGAACTATTTGTGGCCGCTGATTCTGGAAATGATGCTGACTCTGGTCTGGTCATATCTGCTGCTGTTGCTGTGTCTGCTCTGGATATTAAGTTTCTGCCTGCCTATTTTACCGTTACCGGAACTGCAATCGCCGTTTTTACCGCAAGGGGTGGGTATTGTGCTGGGCGCGACCTGTTTGTTCCAGTTTATGGTCAGCAAATGGATGGACAGCCGCTATGAAAAAAATCTGGCCAGAAACTATTTCTGGATGATCTGGTATCCGTTCATGTTCTGGCTGATTACCGTATCGGCCAGTATTGTGGCATTTCCAAAAATGCTGCTGCGCGGGGAAGGGAAACGTGCACGCTGGATCAGTCCCGATCGTGGAATCAAACGTGACAGCTAACTGTCGCGATGTGATGTGTTGAGAGTAAAGTTGTGAAAGCCAATACTTTAATTATTGATTATCGCTATGAATTGCCGTGGCAAAAGCGTTATGCCTCGAACGTGTGTACCGCCGGCTTATGGCTGACCTGGGGCCTGTTGTGGCAGCCGGTTTTAATCAGTCTGGGTTTACTGGATTTAGAGCGGGATGCACTGATTCAGCAAGTGGCCCAGTTGATGCTAAGTATTCTGCAAAATGGTTTTAGTGCGCTGGTGGCTTGTGGCTTGAGTTTATGGCTGTGGACCAACTATATTCCGGCGCACTCCATCCAGACCATGCAACCGGCACCGCTAAACCAGTTTGCCGAGCATTTTCAGCTGGAACCGGTCATGTTAACGCAATCCCGTCAGGCTAAAATTGTCACGGTCTATCATGATCAGGAGGGCAAGATTGTCGATTTACAGGCACATTCCCAGCACAATGCATCTTAAAGGTCGGTTGTAATTCGGCTGCTCTGGTTTTATATCTGCAAAAAAGCAGCCTGAAACGCTGCCTGAATGGAGATAAGAATCGCGCTTGGAATGAGGATTAAAGCTTGCGCCACACTTTGTTTTCATCTTGAAATGAAATGGTGAAATTAAATTCCGTGCCGGCCGTGACCAGATACGCTGTTGGCGTGGTCATCAGGACTTTTAAGATAGTGCCTGTCTCAAAATGGATAGGTGGGCAGTTCTCTTTCTCAAGTACCAGAGGCTGAATAAGCTCAACAGCTTTCACTTCCATCATGATTTCCCTCAAAAATGTATTATGTATCACATATTTATTTTAGCATTGTCTGGTCGGGAATATGGGTTTTATTCGTCAGATTATAAATAAGTGATTGATATCTTAAAAAATAAAGTTAAATTCTTAGTATAAAAATTGGTATTTTAAACTCTTGATTTTTCATTATTTTACTGAAAATAGTCAGGGTGATTTTCGGGGTTTTATATCGCTTTAAATACCGGTTAGTGGAAAAATCGGTACTGAAAAGTACATGCGCTGTCGAGGAAATCTTGTATATTGCTCATGTTGAAGTCATCGCGTGGCGCATTGCACGCTGCAATGTTATAAAAGCTGCTTTTCAACGTCTTGAAAAGAATAAAGGAAATAGAACACTGCATGTTTAAGTCATTTTTTCCACATCCGAAATGGTTTTTTAGTTCGCTGTTACTCTGGTTCGTTCTTAATCTGGTGCTGTGGTATTCTGGTGGACAAGGCTGGGGCACCATCATCGGTTTGCCCGAAGGCTATCATGAAGCAGAACTCCCGATTGGGGTCAGCCGTTTCTGGTCACCGGCATTTCTCTGGTTCTATCTCTGGTATTTTCTGACCACAGCCATTTTTGCAATTTTCTGGCGGATTCAATCGGATAATCCCTGGCAGCGCTGGTCGGTGTGGGGCTCATCTTTCATTCTGTTTAATATCTGGTTCTGGGTGCAGGTGAGCGTGGTCATTAACGCCTGGTACAGCCCGTTTTATGACCTGATCCAGCAAATGCTGAGTAATGGCGGTGGTGATGTGAATAACCTGTATGCCGAGATCATGACCTTTTTGTATGTGGCAATTGTGGCGGTCACGGTTTCGGTATTTAACCTGTTCTTTGTCAGCCACTATGTATTCCGCTGGCGAACGGCAATGAACAATTATTACACCGCCTACTGGGACCGGTTACGTCATATTGAAGGGGCATCGCAGCGTATTCAGGAAGATACCATGCGCTTTGCCCGTACCACCGAAGGTCTGGGCGTCAGTCTGATTGAAGCACTCATTACCCTGATTGCCTTTTTACCGGTTTTGGTAACGCTATCGAGCCATGTGAAAACCCTGCCAATTCTGGGCGAAATTCCTTATGCGCTGGTGTGGGCGGCAATTGGTTGGGCGGTGTTTGGTACCGTACTGCTGATGGTGGTCGGTTATAAACTGCCAGGACTGGAATTTAATAACCAGAAGGTGGAAGCGGCTTATCGTAAAGAGCTGGTCTATGGTGAAGATCATGCCGAGCGTGCCGATCCGCTGACTTTAAAAGAGCTGTTTAGCAAGGTTCGTCTGAATTATTTCCGCCTGTATTTCCATTATGCCTATTTTAACCTGGTACGAATCTGGTACATGCAGCTGGACAATATTTACGGTCTGTTTGTGCTGTTCCCAAGTATTGCTGCGGGAGCGATTACCCTTGGCCTGATGATGCAGATTGGTAACGTGTTCGGTAAGGTACGTGAATCGTTCCAGTATTTAATTGCCTCCTGGCCCACCATTATTGAACTGCTGTCGATTTATAAACGTTTAAAAGCCTTTGAATCGACCCTGGATGATTAAGTCATTCCCAACTGACCCGCTGTTAAGGCGGGTTTTTTAATGATCGGATGAAAGTGTTAAGGCGTTCAGGTTTCGCTGTTAAAACTCTGGATATTTTGCATTTATCAGATGATAGTGCGGGGCAGTAGTAATAAATAAACGAGAAATATCAAGTAAAATCAAGCGACTAGATTTGTTATTTGCGCCTATTTGAGCTATGTTTTGAGTGGGGAAAAATAGAGAATAAAGACGTGAATGTCAAAACCTTCATGATGTTAGCTGGGGTCGGTGTCGTCTTTTCGGGCTGTGTCAGTGTAGAAAGTTTTAGTCCAGATGCCTTGAAGCACTTTGCTTCGCCACAAGAGCTGATTGCGAAAAAAAATCTGAATCAGGCCAATAGTTCAGCCAAAGCCTATGTGTATGACTGGGGACCGCAGCGTAAAGAGCTGGCGGCAGAATCGCTGATTCCGCGCAAATATATGGGCAGCTATTGTCAGTCGCAGCAAGGCCATTTAAAACTGGCCTATAAAAGTACGATGTCGATGCTGAAAAACAGTTGGTCCAAAAAACTGTTGGCGACTTATCGTGATGTTAATCAGGGCATTGGTGCCTATCGCTGTGTCAGAAAAAATGGCCCGGACTGGATTGTTTCAATTGAGCCGGTCAGCGAGCGTAAACGCGATGGCCAGGGTGAAGTCCGCATTGTGCATTTACTTACTCAAGTCATGACGGAAGATGAAGCACGGCGTTTTTATCGTTCGGCATCTTCCAGCAGCAAGAAGGCTAATACGAATACCAATCGGAATAATAAAAACACTAAAGCTGTTGCCAAAGAGCCCGAACCAAAAGAAACACCGGAACTTCCAGCCGAGAAAACCCCGGCACCCGTAAAAGCGGCGCCTGTGGTGGCTGCGACCCCACAACAGCAGCAGATGAAATATTATGTCGCTGCACGCCGTGATTTAAACAGCGGCCGCAATGAGTTAAATGCCTGTAACAGCGCACAGCGGGCCTATAATTATGGCCGGTTGCAGGACACCAATGCGCGGAATGTCTATGCTGAATCGGGGATTTTGCTGGCGCGTTGCTTAAGCGCTGTGCCGAGTTTTAGTAACCGTTTTTCCCAGCCCAAAGCCCGGGCCAAACGGATTTTGCAGGAGCTGGCCAACCAGCATAATCATGCCGGTGCCAAGCGTATGCTCAGGCAAATGAAATAGTCAGTATAAGTAACAAGGAGAAGCACATCACTTCTCCTTTTTTTATGCGCGTTACACAGTCATAACAGGTGAGATTGCTGCTTGCATGCTACAAATAGGCTATTTCTGGTATGAGCTGATGTTGGCGAGGTATAGCATGATGCAATTGAGTCTAAAGCAGCTACGAGGATGGGGCCTGGCGATTGCGCTCTTGGGTTGCTCACAAGTGAGTACGGCTGGTCCGGCCGTTGATCAGCTGAGTGACTGTCTGGTGAAGTCGACCACGGCAACCGATAAAACCGCGGTCTTGCAGTGGACCTTTGTGGCGCTATCTGCACATCCGGATTTGAAACACTTGAGTCAGGTGACGCCAGAACAAAAACAGGCTTTAGATCAAAAGCTGGCAACCGTTTTGCAGCGGATACTGGTAGAGCAATGTTCTGCGCAGGCCAAAGCAGTGATTCAAGCTGAAGGTATACAAGCGGTTGGAGACAGTTTTCAGGAACTTGGACAGATTACGGGTGAGGAAATTTTAAAGAACCCTGAAATTAAAAGTCAGTTGAATGGTGTACTGCGTTATCTGGATTTAAACAAGTTGATGATGACCTTTTTGACGCCAGATGTGTGGAATAAGTTGGGGGTGATTCGGGGGCAGTGATGCGGGTTTTGTCTTCTCGTTTATACTGCGTTTTAAAATTTACCTCTCCCTAACCCTCTCCTTTAAAAAGGAGAGGGAACCACGCGTATCCAATGGATTACGTGACAAGTCCCCCTTTGGAAAAAGTGAGAAGCGAAGCTTGGCAAGGAAGGGGATTCTGAAATCACGCATAAAGAAAGACTTTGAAAGTTGGATACGTCCCAAGTCTTCGAGTTAGATGATTGAGGTTACTTTTTTGATGGTCATGTTTGTTGTGAGCATGAAGTGTTTGGGTTGATTGTAAGGTTAAATTTTCTATGCGCAAATGAGTATTTTGAGCACATAAAAAATTAGTTTCAGATTATATTATTGTATGTTTAGCTTTTGAAAAATTGAGGTTTTTGGGGAAATGAACAAGAAAGAAGAAGCTTTAAGAATTGTTGAAGAAGGAATCAAAGAATTAGAATCTCAAAAAGGAAGTATAACAGTTGGCGTACAAAAGCTCTCGAGGGCTTCAAACTTACTAGAAGAAAAAAATTATTATATTTGGGCGGAAATTGAACTTGGAAATGAGAAGTTTATCCAACCCTTAAAAGAATTTCTTTCAAAAATTATGGAAGATAATGAAAAACAAAAAGATATAAAGATTTATAAAGATGAAGAATATAAACCTCTGTTAGAAAAGCTTACAGAGGTTGACATAGATATTCAGTTTATCTGTACTACAAATTTTTTTCGTTTAAAAACAAATTCAGCAACAGGTGGTCTTGATAAATCTATTCATCATCTTGAGGATCATTTAAGCTATCTTAAGAAACATAGTAATGATAAAACTTTGTATTTGAATAATGTTCAAGAGAGGTTGGCTTATGTTAAGGGTGAATGTCATAAGTATCTAACTGATTTATATAATAGATTGAAATTTTCAGGAACAGTTGCTTCAGGCTTTGATCTCTTAAAAAATGCAGTAGATGACAAATTACTTGATCTCGATCCTGAAATTGCTGAACAACTCATGTTAGCTTTTAAATCAGTTTCCTCGGATTCTAAAGAAGAATGGTCTCAGGCTTTAGCAACATGTAGGCGTTTATTAGAGAGCTTAGCAGATAGGTTATATCCTGCTACAGACGAAAATATTAATGGGCGTACTTTTAAACAAAATCAGTATATAAACCGAATTTGGAGATTCATGGATCTCTCTATTGAATCGAAAAGCAATAAAGATATGGCCAAAGCCCATTTAGATTATTTGGGGAGTTGGATGGCTGCTGATTACACTTTAACTTGTAAAGGTGTACATACAGAGGTATCACAATTAGAAGCAACAAAAGCTATGTTCCATATTTATTTAATGCTTGCAGATCTTCTAGAGTATTTAAATGTTGATCCTAGAAATAGAACAACTCAACCATTGATCACAGAGGTTTCATTGGATGAAATTGAAGCATTACTTAATGTAAAGAGGGATGTGGCCAAAGCAATTGTAGTGGCAAGAGTCAAAAATAATGGTTTAACGCTTAAGCAACTATCAGAAGTACAAGGCGTAGGTCCAAAGACAATTGAAAAAGCAAAGGAAGTTTTTAAATTCTGAAAAAGAAAACCCGCTCTTAAGCGGGTTTTCTTTTAAAAAAAGACTAAATCAACCAATCAATTTCTTCATTAATTCATTTACTTGAGCAGGGTTAGCTTTACCTTTCGCTGCTTTCATGACTTGACCAACAAGACCATTGAACGCTTTATCTTTACCAGATTTAAACTCTTCAACCATCTTCTCGTTGGCAGCAAGTACGTCTTTAATAATCGCTTCAATCGCACCTGTATCGGTTTCCTGTTTCAAGCCTTTTTCAGCAATAATTTCATCCGCAGATTTGCCTTCTTCCCACATAAAGCCGAATACTTGCTTCGCGATCTTACCGTTAATCGTGTTGTCCACAATACGTGCAATCATGCCACCCAACTGTTCAGCTGAAACAGGGGAATCCGCCAACTCTAAGCCTGCTTTGTTTAAAGCACCAGAGAATTCGCCCATCACCCAGTTAGCAGCAATCTTACCTTGAGCAGCACCGCCAGCAGCCTTCACGACATCTTCGTAGAACTCGCTCATTTCACGTGTAAGCGTTAAAACGTGCGCATCGTACTCAGTCACACCAAAGTCGGCTACAAAGCGTGCACGACGTGCCGCAGGAAGCTCAGGCATGGTCGCTTTAATTGCTTCAATTTGCTCGTCTGCAATGATCACAGGCAACAAGTCTGGATCAGGGAAGTAACGGTAGTCATTGGCTTCTTCCTTTGAACGCATTGAACGGGTTTCCATCTTCACAGGGTCGAACAAACGAGTTTCCTGATCAATGGTGCCATCCCATTCCAAAATTTCCATTTGACGTTCAATTTCAACATTAATCGCTTGTTCAATGAAACGGAATGAGTTCAAGTTTTTAAGCTCACAACGTGTACCGAATGGCTGACCCGGACGACGTAGCGACACGTTACAGTCCGCACGGAATGAACCTTCTGCCATGTTGCCGTCAGAAATACCCAACCAACGCACCAGTGTGTGAATCGCTTTAATATAAGCAACCGCTTCTTCAACTGAGCGCATATCTGGTTCAGATACGATTTCCAATAAAGGCGTGCCTGCACGGTTTAAGTCAATGCCTGACATGCCTTCAAATTGGTCATGGATTGATTTACCCGCATCTTCCTCAAGGTGCGCACGGGTTACGCCAATACGTTTGGTGGTGCCATCTTCAAGCTGGATGTCGATATGACCGAGGCCCACAATCGGGTTGTCCATCTGGCTAATTTGATAGCCTTTAGGCGAATCCGGGTAGAAATAGTTTTTACGTGCAAATACAGAGGCTTGGTCGATGTAGGCATCAATCCCCAAACCAAAGCGAATTGCCAGATCAACCACTTCTTTGTTGAGTACAGGCAGTACACCTGGCATGGCTAAATCTACAAGGCTGGCCTGAGTATTTGGATCATTACCAAACTCGGTAGAAGAACCAGAGAAGATTTTAGATTTAGTCGCAAGCTGAGTGTGAATCTCAATACCAATCACGACTTCCCAACCATCAATCAGGTTTGATTTTGGTTTAGCAGCGTTTTTAGCCATTATGCATTCTCCTCAGCAATTGCAGCGCGTTTAGTATGCCAATCGGTTGCTTGTTGATACTGATGTACCACAGACAACAATTGAGATTCTGACCAGTAGTTACCAATCAACTGTAAGCCAACTGGCAAGTTGTCTTTGTCAAAACCAACAGGCGCGTTAATCGCAGGAAGACCTGCAAGGTTTACCGCGATGGTATAGATGTCACCTAGGTACATTTCAACCGGAGACAGGTTTGCACCGATACGGTATGCAGTAGTTGGTGCAGAAGGCGCAGCGATGACATCTACAGATTCAAATGCTTTTAAGAAATCTTGCTGAATTAAGCGGCGAACTTTCTGCGCTTTTACATAGTAGGCATCGTAATAACCGGCAGACAGGGCATAGGTACCAATCAGGATACGGCGCTGTACCTCGGCACCAAAACCTTCTGAACGGGAGCGTTTGTACAGGTCCAGAATATCTTTTGGATCTTCACAGCGATAGCCATAACGTACGCCGTCATAACGTGACAGGTTTGAAGATGCTTCCGCTGGCGCAATCAGGTAATAGGTTGGTACATAGGCTTCAGTCATGTTGAGATCAACCTCAACCAGAATGGCACCCATCTCTGCTAATTTTTTCAGCGATTCTTCAACGCGCGCTTTTACATCTGCGGCCAGACCGGCAACATTAAAGTACTGTTTTGGAATACCAATACGTAAACCTTTTACCGATGTACCGTTCAGGTTCGCCACGTAATCATCGACATCTTTCTCGACCGACGTTGAATCTTTGGCATCATGACCCGCCATCACGTTCATCAGATATGCACAGTCTTCCGCAGAGCGTGCCATTGGACCGCCTTGATCCAGTGATGATGCATAGGCAATCATACCGAAACGCGATACACGGCCATAAGTCGGTTTCAGACCGGTCAAGCCACAGAAAGAAGCTGGCTGACGAATCGAACCACCGGTATCGGTACCGGTTGCAAATGGCGCCAGATCAGCCGCGACCACCGCAGCCGAACCACCTGAAGAACCACCCGGTACACGATCCAGTGCCCACGGGTTTTTGGTTGCGCCAAAGTATGAGCTTTCCGAGGTCGAACCCATTGCGAATTCGTCCATGTTCACTTTACCTAAAGTGACTAAGCCAGCAGTTTTACCTTTGGCAACCACCGTAGCATCGTAAGGCGAGATAAAGTTATCCAGCATTTTAGAACCAGCGGTGGTTTTAATGCCTTGGGTACAGAAAATATCTTTATGCGCAATAGGCACACCGGTCAGCACACCAGCGCCGCCAGCTTGACGCAACGCATCGGCAGCATCGGCTTGGGCCAGCGCCTGTTCCGCAGTTACGGTGACATAGGCATTGACCTGGGCATCAATTTTTTCGATGCGTTTTAAATAATGTTCGGTCAATTCGCGAGCAGAGAATTTTGCATTGGCTAAACCCTCAGTCAGTTCACGAATGGATAAGCGATGTAAATCTGTCATGAGAAATATTCTTTACCTGAATTCAACAAAAAGATGAGCGCTGAAAAAATTATTCAATTACGCGTGGTACCAGATACAAACCGTCCTGCACGGCAGGTGCAACGGCCTGATATTCCTCACGATGGTTATCTTCAGACACCACATCTTCACGTAGCGGTTGAGGGTGGTCAAATGGGCTTTTGAGTGGCTCAACGCCATCGGTATTGATGCCTTTTAAGGTTTCCATCATGCCTAAAATTTTATTTAGACTTTGAGCATATTCAGCAGATTGCGTATCATTGAGCGACAACCGAGCAAGATTGGCGATTGCTGAAACTGTTTGTGCATTTAAATCTGCAGAATGCTGTGCATCCGATGTAGACATAACATCACCTAATCAGTATTAAAAATTTTCAAAATATCGTGCGTTATAATAAGCGATTGACTTGTCCAAAGCATCACATTTAGTTAAAGTTGCCAACTTGCGTCCACATAAAGTTTAATCGAGAACGACTCCGTGATTCTAAAACGACTAATTGGCTTGTTTTCACCAGATCTAGCCATTGATTTAGGTACAGCAAATACACTTATTTATGCGCCAGGACGAGGCATTATATTAAATGAACCGACGGTTGTGGCAATTCGTCACAGCGGTTCACAGAAAATCGTTGCCGCAGTCGGTCTGGATGCTAAACAGATGCTGGGTCGTACACCTGCCAATATTTCTGCCATTCGTCCAATGAAAGACGGCGTCATTGCCGACTTTGAAGTGACTGAAACCATGCTGAACCAGTTCATCAGTAAAGTGCATGAAAAGCGCCTGTTTCCGCCTGCACCGCGTGTGGTGGTCTGTGTGCCATGCAAATCGACGCTGGTTGAACGTCGCGCCATTCGTGAGGCAGTGTTTAATGCCGGTGCGCGTGATGTCCGTTTAATTGAAGAGCCGATGGCTGCAGCAATTGGTGCCGGTATGCCGGTTGAGCAGGCGTGTGGTTCGATGGTGGTCGATGTGGGCGGTGGTACAACTGAAATTGCGATTATTTCGCTACAAGGTTGTGTCTATGCAGATTCACTGCGTATTGGTGGTGATGTGTTTGATGAGCAGATCATCAACTATGTCCGTAAAGCGCATGGCTGTGTGATTGGTGAAACCACAGCAGAAACCATCAAGAAAGAAGTGGGCATGGCAGTTCCTGAAGAGGGTGCGAAACCACTGGAAATTGAAGTGCGTGGCCGTAACCTGGCCGAAGGTGTGCCTCGTGCCATTACCGTGACTTCTGATGAAATTACTCAGGCGATTTCTGACCCGTTACAAAATATTGTGTCCGCAGTAAAATC
This sequence comes from Acinetobacter sp. YH12112, assembly GCF_013418945.1. Taxonomy (NCBI): domain Bacteria; kingdom Pseudomonadati; phylum Pseudomonadota; class Gammaproteobacteria; order Moraxellales; family Moraxellaceae; genus Acinetobacter; species Acinetobacter sp. YH12112. The sequence continues at coordinate 15,979 of NZ_VPBA01000034.1, forward strand.
GGCGCTGGAACAAACACCACCAGAATTATCTTCAGATATCGCCGAGCGCGGTATTGTCCTGACCGGTGGTGGTGCCTTGCTGCGTAATCTGGACAAGCTGTTGGCCAAAGAAACCGGCTTGCCAGTGGTCGTGGCTGAAGAGCCTTTAACCTGTGTCACCCGTGGTGGTGGCAAGGTGCTGGAATTCTTTGATAATCCAAACCATGACATGTTATTTGTAGGCTAATCAAAAGGACCCGGCGGTGCAATCACATCTGTTTTCCAGACAACCGCCATCTTTTCGCTCCTTTATTATTGCGGTCATTACATGCTTGGTGGTGCTGTTTTTTAACTGGCGCATGCCGCATGTAATTCAACCGGCAAGGGATCTCTTGTACGCGGCATATAATCCGATTTATGCGCTGGCAAGTTATCCGGTGTTGTCGCGAGAATGGCTAAGTCAACAAAGTAAATCTGAAGCCCAGCTGCGTCGTGAAAATACCGCGATGCAGGCCGAGCTGCTTCAGGCACAGGTACGCCTGCAAAAACTCTCCGAACTGTCTGCCGAAAATACCCGTTTACGTGGCCTGCTCGATACGCCACTGATCATTGACGGACGCATGGAAATTGCCGAAGTGATTGGGACCGATGCCGATCCGCTACGGCATATTATTGTGATTAACCGCGGTGCCAACCGTCAGCTCAAAGTCGGGCAAACCGTGCTGGATGATCGCGGCATTATGGGCCAGATTGTCGATGTCTATCCGCACAGTAGCCGGGTAATGCTGCTGTCTGATAAAGAACATTCGCTGTCGGTACGTCTGGAACATACCGGTATGCGCGCGATTGTTTCGGGCACCGGTGACTTAGGCCGTTTAAAAATGGAATATGTGCCGACCAGTGCCAATATCAAAGTCGGTGAAAAAGTCTATAGCTCCGGACTTGGTGAACATTTCCCGGCAGGTTATCTGGTCGGAACTATTTCCAAGGTCAGCCGGCATAACTCAGGCGAGTTTGCGCAAATTGATGTGATTCCTGCTGCACAGCTGGCCGGTGGACATCATGTGGTGGTGTTATTCTCTGAATCTTTATCGCGGGAGCAGCCACATGCCAATCACTAAACTGGGCCAGCGTAAACCCAAAGATCCTTTATTCCCGATTATCTTCTCGGTCATTATTGCCTCGGTGCTACTGGTTTATCCCTTGTCTTATGGCTTATCGGGCTGGCGTCCGGTATTTATGATGATGGTAATGCTGTTCTGGGTCATGAGCCAGCCGACCTGGTGTGGCGTCTGGTTTGCCTTTGGCACCGGCCTGTTTGCAGATTTGCTGCTGGATGCACCGCTGGGCATGAATGCCTTAAGTTTTGTATTAATTACCTTCGTGGCGCGCTTTCTAACCCGCGAACGTCGGGTGATGACCTTTGCCAATTTATGGGTGATTGCCAGTATTGCCATTGTGGTCCATCTGGCGCTGATCTGGCTGTTACAGATTATGGCCGGTATTGAATTTCCATTTGCCCGTCACTGGCAACCGGTGCTGTCCAGCATTCTGGTCTGGCCGGTGCTGTATTATCTGCTACGAAAATGGCGCAGCGTATAATTCTGGCCTCCAGCTCACCTAGACGCCGTGAGCTGCTTGAACAGTTGGGGCTGCAATTTGAGATTTACAGCCCGGACATCGACGAGTCTATCTTGCCAGATGAGCCAGTCGAGCAGTATGTTGAGCGGCTGGCCTGTGCCAAAGCCGATGCCGTGTTGGCACGTTTCCCTGATGCGATTGTGATTGCCGCCGATACCAGTTTGGGTGTTGATGGCCAGATTTTAGGAAAACCAGAATCCAAAGCGCATGCCTTTGCCATGTGGCAGCAGATTTCCGGTCGAAAACATGATGTATTTTCAGGTGTTTGCGTACGCACAAAAGCAGAAAAATACAGTATAGTGGTACGTACCCAGGTTGAATTTCAAGCGCTGAGTCTGAGTGACATGGAGTGTTATTGGGCCAGTGGAGAGCCGCTGGGTAAGGCGGGAGCCTATGCCATACAGGGCATTGCAGCACGTTATATCCCGCGTATTGAAGGCAGTTATAGCAACGTGGTGGGATTGCCGCTGCATGAAACCGTACAGTTATTACAGACAGTTAAGGCACTAAATTAACTGCTGCTACAAGAATTTTTATAAGGCTTTGAGTTGTATTATGTCTGACGAGTTGTTGATTAACGTCACGCCTATGGAATGTCGTGTCGCGTTAATTCAAAACGGCACGGTCAATGAATTATTTGTTGAACGTACCGCCAAACGTGGTTTAGTAGGAAATATTTATAAAGGTAAAGTGGTACGGGTGCTGCCAGGTATGCAGGCTGCCTTTGTCGATATTGGGCTGTCACGTACCGCTTTTTTACATATCAATGACATGGTCTGGCCACGCAGCCAGCCAACCCCGAATGTTTTCGAGCTGTTACAGCCGGGGCAAATCCTTACTGTGCAGGTTATGAAAGACATGCTCGGCACCAAAGGCGCGCGCCTGTCGACCGATCTGTCAATTCCTTCGCGTTATCTGGTATTGATGCCATTTGGCAGCCATATTGGCGTATCACAGCGGATTGAATCGGATGAAGAGCGTGACCGTTTGCGTTCGATGATTGAACGGATTCAGAAACAGCATAAACTGCCGGGCTCGGTGATTGTTCGTACCGCCGCAGAAGGGGTGGAAGAAGCCGCCATTGCCCAGGACATGGCCTATTTGGCCAAGCTGTGGGAGCATATTCAGCGCAAACAGAAAATTATTGCGGTGCCGTCTTTAATTTTTGAAGAGCTGCCTTTGCCGCAGCGCGTGATTCGTGATCTGGCCAATGAAGAAACTGCCAAAATCTATGTCGATTCACGTGAAATCTATGCCAAGCTGAAAGACTTTGTCGATGAGTTTGTGCCGAATATGCAAAACCGCTTGTTGCATTATCCGGGCGAACGGCCGCTGTTCGATTTATACAATGTCGAAGAAGATATCCAGAAGGCGCTTCAAACCCGCGTGGCGCTGAAATCGGGTGGCTATCTGATGATTGATCAGACCGAAGCCATGACCACCATTGATATCAATACCGGTTCTTATGTCGGCGGGCGTAGTCTGGAAGACACGGTCTTTAAAACCAATATGGAAGCCACACAGGTGATTGCACGCCAGTTGCGACTGCGTAATCTGGGTGGGATTATCATCATTGATTTTATTGACATGCAGGAAGCACAGCATCGTGAAGAAGTGATGTGCCAGTTCGAGAAAATGCTGGAACGCGATCATGCCAAAACCAAAATTACCCAGGTGTCTGAACTGGGTCTGGTGGAAATGACCCGTAAGCGTACCCGTGAATCTCTGGAACATTTGCTGTGTGAGTCTTGTCCAACCTGTCAGGGCCGCGGTTATGTGAAAACAGCCGAGTCAGTGTGTTACGAGATTTTTCGAGAAATTATGCGCTATGCACGTGCCTTTGAATCTCAGCGTGGCTTTACTGTCGTTGCCCATCCATCGGTGATTGACCGGCTGTTAACCGCAGAAGCACCAGCCGTCGCGGATCTGGAGCATTTCGTGAATCGTGTCATAAAATTCCAGGTTGAAAATTTATACACGCAAGAGCAATACGATATCATTTTAAGCTGAAATTGTAACAGGATATCGTTAAACAGTTGTTACATCTGAAATTTTACTTTTTTAGGTAGATTCACAATACTAAGCATACACCAGAGCCAAAGCCGTAATCTCCCTTACGGTTTCAGCAAAATGAGGTCTATCATGGGTATGAGCGAAGTCGTGATTAATAAAAGTCTTAAAGTTTTAGAACCAAAAACTGTACACAGTGCGGCGTATATCGTAGATGAGCAAGGTAAAGAAGTACAAATTACCACCGCCATGATTCGCACCGTCTGTCAGCAATTATTAAAACAATGTCGAACCATTAAAAGTTAAGGGGCCTTTTGAAAGCCCCTTAATTTTTTCTCTTATCATTACAATTTAAAAAAGAGATTCATACTTTTCGTCTGAATCTCGATGTTCTTCCGGCCTGGGCCGAGTCTTTTAACTGACTTTTTTTCCACCTCGTCCAAGGTTACATCTACTGTTTCAATAATCCGTTCAAAACGCTGAATTTCATCTTCCAGATGTTGTAACAGGTTCTGCATTTTTGGCAGGGCATTGCGGCAGGCTGTTAAACCAACTTCCAGCTTGTCCTGATAACTGGTCATGGTGATGTTCAGCGCCTGACCATCCAGCACAATTGAAGCCGGATACAACGCTTCAAGTTTGGCACCATTCCAGTACAGCGCTTCACGCGGTCCCGGCACATTGGAAATGACCAGGTTAAAGGCCTGACGTTTTGGCATTAAACCAGACACAATATTTAAGCCGGCGGCGCTATAAACAAAGGCGCTATAGTTCAGAATCTGGTTGGCATTCATGCGTTTAAAGCGTTCTTTGGCATTTAGTACGCTGCGACGAATAATGCTGAGACGTTCCAGTGGATTGTCCTTGTGCGTCGCCAGATTGGCCAGAATCATGGTAATCCGGTTGGATACATCAGAATCATCGCTCCGGACTGAGGCGGGTACCATGGCAATTAGTGGTTTTCTTGGCAGGGCATTCTGGCTGAGTAAATATTCACGTAAGGCACCTGAACAGATGGCCAGCACAATGTCATTAATAGTCACGCCCAGGGCCTTGGCAATTTTATGCAGACGGGCAAACTCATAGGACTGTGCAGCAAAGCGGCGTGAGGAACTAACGCGCTGATTCAGGATTGAACTTGGTGCCTGGAAGCTGGATACATAATCCGGATTACGGCCCATATCTTTCATTACAGTTTGCGATAACTCGTACATGACTCGCGGCGTGGCTTCCAACTGGCTTTTCAGTCCTGCTGCAATATTCTTGAAGCGGCTGGCTTTCGGCTCTTTCAGTCGTTTGGCGCGGCGGCCTTCTACACACCAAGGCGGTACAATACTTTTGGCATCTGGATCGTGTGAGAGCGATTTTTCCAGTAAGCGCATGCCGGCAATACCATCGACCATGGCATGATGGATTTTGAAGTACATGGCAAAGCGGTTGCCTTCAATCCCTTCAATAATATGACAGGTCCATAGCGGTTTGGCGCGGTCAATCAGCGCGCTGTGTTCTTGAGAAATATAGGTCAGTAATTCACGGATTCGTCCCGGATGAGGCAGGGCGATATGACGGAAATGGTGGTCCAGATCGAATTCAGGATCTTCATCCCAGAATAAGCCATTCAATTTATTGTTAAACGGTGGAATCGGCATCGATTGAGAATTACGGATGTCTTCGACCAGATCTTGAATAAAGGTTTCAGGTGCGTTCTCTGGAATCTGAAATAGGAATAACCCCCCAACATGCATTGGTTGCTGGCGTTTTTCTAAAGACAGAAAGATAAAATCAATCGGATGTAATGGACGCATAGCGTTAATTGCCTCACTGCAATATGACCGACCTTCATTGGAACGGCTTTTTAGAATTATAGGTGAACTGACTTAGTATATAGTGTTTATCATATAAACGCGGAACTTTGTTTATTCTGTTGCGTAAAAAAATAAACCACTGCTGGGCAGTGGTCTAGCGTATTTATTTTTTCAGATTTCCGGCGTGAAGTCCACATTCTTTATGGGTTGCATCTTCCCACCACCAGCGGCCTTCGCGTTCATGCTGGTTCGGTAAAACTGCACGGGTACATGGTTCACAGCCAATCGAAATAAAACCTTTTTCATGTAATGGATTATATGGAATTTCCATTAAACGGATGTAATTCCAGACATCACTGCTGGACCAGTTGGCCAAAGGATTGTACTTGATCAGCTGTTTGCCAGGACCAGAAAAACCTGGGTCAGCCTGAACCACTGGAATTTCATTGCGCGTGCCCGGACTCTGGTCTTTACGCTGACCGGTAATCCAGCCATCTAGCGTGGCCAGCTTTTTACGCAGCGGCTGAACTTTACGGATGCCACAGCATTCCTGATGACCGTCGGCGTAGAAACTGAACAGGCCTTTTTCATTAATCAGTTGCTGAATGGCTTCAGTTTCCGGGAAACAGATTTCAATTGGAATATTATAGTGCTTGCGAACGGTTTCAATAAATTGATAGGTTTCGCCATGCAAACGGCCGGTATCCAGGCTAAAGACACGAAAAGGCAGACCCAGATTGGCCGCCATATCAATCAGCACCACATCTTCAGCGCCTGAAAAGGAAATCGCAATTTCACCTGGCTGGCTGAGTGCCAGTTTTAGAATTTCACTTGGAGATTTATCTGCATATTCGGCGGCAAGCGCGTCAACGAGATCAATAGTGGGAATGGTAGTCATAATATTCCTGGCTATAGGCTTGGAGATGACAAAACCTATATTAATTTATTTCGGCTGTATTTTAATAGAAATGCCAAAACCAACTTATCACTAAAAAATCAATGCTTATGAAAAAAATAGATTTAAAAAAGAACAAGTCAAAAGCGCGATCTTGGTCTATGATAGAGCAAATTTTTTTCAATGACAGATATGGGGAGCATTCATGGAAGTTGTATGTCTTGATCTTGAAGGTGTGTTGGTTCCAGAAATTTGGATTAACTTTGCAAAAAAAACTGGGATTAAAGAGCTAGAAGCGACAACCCGTGATATTCCTGACTATGATGTATTAATGACACAGCGTTTGAATATCTTAAAACAGCATGGTTTGGGTTTAAATGATATTCAGGAAGTGATTGCCGATATGGGCCCATTTCCGGGTGCCAAAGAATTTGTGGAATGGTTACGTACTCATTTCCAGCTGATTATTCTATCTGATACATTCTACGAGTTTGCTCATCCGTTAATGAAGCAACTGGGCTGGCCAACCATTTTCTGCCATAAACTGGAAACTGATGAAAATGGTATGATCACCGCGTACAAGCTGCGTCAACCTGACCAGAAACGTCAGGCGGTAAAAGCATTACATGGTTTGAATTTCCGTGTAATTGCCGCAGGCGATTCTTATAATGACACCACCATGCTTGGCGAAGCCGATGCCGGTTTCCTGTTTGATGCACCTGAAAATGTGATTGCAGAATTTCCACAGTTCCCGGCCATTCATGGCTATGAAGCGCTAAAAGAAGCGATCCGTAAAGCATCTGTGCGTGATATTCCAGCTTAATCTGAAGCTGAGTGCAACAAAGGGCATCATTTGATGCCCTTTGTTAGTTATGCGGTTCTAACTATGAAATTTTTAGAAGCGGTAGCCAATACTTAATCCATATGCAACTGCATAATTATTTTCAAACTTGCCTGCTTCCGTATGTGCACCTGTGACGGCATCAGCATCACCTAACCAGAAGTATTTAAATCCTGCACCAATGAAATAATTTTCGGTAGGTGAGTAGCGAACACCTGTACCTACACTCCAGTAGCCTTCAGTTGGACCTAAGGTCGTAACAGGGTTGCCGGCACCAGAATCCCAGCCTACAGATACATTGCCACCCCAACGGTCATTGAACTTACGTCCTACACCAACAGTTGCAGAAATTTGGTCATCTTTATAGTCAATAAGGTTAAATCCATTAGGTTTGGTTGGTACATAACCAGCTTGGCCTAATATTTGAGTAAGCTTGCCAAATTTGTATGGTTGTACTTTAAAATTTGACCAGTCCACCCAGCGAAGGTTTGCAAATGCAACAGTGTTAGCCATAATTCCTGTTTGGAAATCTAGATTGACAGATTGTGGTGTTGTTAGTTGTGTTTTACCTGTTGTAGAACTAATTTGCGTCATGGCCGCATCTAGTGCAGGAATAGAAGTAAATCCTATTGCACCAAAGTTCTCATAAGCAGTCATTTCATGTTCAATTTCAGAGCGGTAAGTAACAGAAGCTTTAAGTGCTATTTCAGGAATTTGATAAGCAACACCAGCTAACCAACCAACAGATTCATCCTCACCTGTTTTAAAATCATAACCATTAAGGGCCGAGTATGCAGTGCCACGTAAAATAACAGTACCATCTACTGTTTGATATACAGCGCCTGCATATAGATTCCAATTTTCATTAGGTTGATAACCAACTAACAGGTTTAAATTTTGGGTATCAACCTCAACTGAAGTGCCACCTTGAAATGGTACAGGTCTACTTTCAACAAAATTATTGTTGCCAAAATATTCGGCATCGGCGCCATAGGGCTGATCGTAAATTAAACCAATCGAAATTTTGTCAGTTGCTTGAACTTTTAATGCAGCGTGTGGGAAGTAATAATCACCTGCCATGTCATTAGCTTGGTGTTTATCTTTGTCTTGACCAGATACATTTGGATCTAAAACTGAAATACCTGCTTCTGCATAATTGCCTGATTGTAAAAATGCAGCAATAGATTGACCAGAACGGTCTAAACCAGCAGCAAGCGCAGGTGTAAGTGGGAGAGTGCTAAGTAAAATAGCCGAATAGATTTTATTGAGCTTCATGGTCGTTCCCTGATGCTTTATGTAACAAAAAGTGCAGGAAAAGTAACATATTTGAAAAAAGAGTAAATGCTCAACTTCGCAGAATAAATGAACTGAATAAGTTATAAATAGCAGTTGATTAGAGTAAAAGTGTTATTTTTAGGTCTTAAGTAAATGAATTTTATTAAATAATTTTTTAGGGTAATGTTTGGGTAAATATGAGTTTAATTGCTTTTAATTTAAACATTTAATTAACACTTGTATAAAAAAGAGGAGTTTTAAGTGCAAAAAAAGCCACCCCGAAGGGTGGCTCCTTTGAAAACTAAGAGATTAGAAGCGGTAACCGATTTTTAAACCGTATGCCCATGCATCGTTGTCTTCAAACTCTGCAACATAATCAGAACCGCCTGCTTGAGCACCTGTTTGGGCTTTAGCATCACCCAACATGAAGTATTTTACACCACCTGCAATAAAGTAGTTTGGTGCAGGTGAGTATTGAACCCCTAGACCCACGTTCCAATAACCTTCAGTAGGACCAAGAGTTGATACAGGGTTACCTGCGCCAGAATCCCAACCTACTGATACGTTACCAGCCCATAGGTCATTAAATTTACGGCCTACACCTACAGTTGCTGAAATTTGATCATCTTCATATTCAACCAGATTAAAGCCATCTGGACGACCTACTAGAGGACCTACAGCTTCACTGATATTGCCAAATTGGTAAGGGCGAATAGAAAAGTTTGACCAGTCTACCCAGCGTACATTAGCGAAAGCTACAGTATTTGCCATGATTCCAGTTTGGAAATCCAGGTTTACAGATTGAGGTGTAGTAATTTTAGTTTTGCCTGAATCATCTAAAGTAGCAAGCTGGGCAGGAGAAACACCTAAACCACCCAATACAGTTGTTAGTAAAGGGAAGTTTAAAAGTGATAAGTCTTCAGAAGCTGAAACATCATGGTCAATTTCTGAACGATAAGTTACAGAAGCTTTTAAAGCAATATCTGGGATTTGGAAGGCTAAACCTGCTAACCAGCCTGTACCACTTGTTTCTTTAAATGTCGCATCATAACCGTTGAAAAGGCTATATGCTTGACCGCGTAAGCTTAGATTCCCTTTAACAGTTTGATAAACACCACCACCGTAGATATTCCAGTTTTCAGTCGGTTGGTAACCAAAAACTAAAGACAGGTTTTGAGTATCTACTTCAACTTTAGTATTACCTTCGCCTAAGAAATTATTACCTACAGCAAGTGCTCCAGTTAACTGTTGAAATGCTGCACTATCTCTAACTTCTTGAGAAGCAAATGCTATTGTTTGGTCATTTACTGGCTGTCCTTGAGCTTTAAGAGCTGCAATTGCTCTAGCACGCACAATATTGTTTATTGCACCAGTTGATAAAATAGTGTCTGTACCTGGGTTTGAAGTAAAGACATTGGTACCTTGGTATTCTGCCTCAGCGCCATATGGTTGGTCATATAAAATACCGACTGAGAACTTTTCAGTAGGTTGGAATTTTAAGGCTGCGCTTGGGAAATAGTAATCACCAGCCATATCTTCAATATTACGGCGTGTTTCACTTGTACCAGCTTCTTTACCAGATACATCTGGATCTAGGACTGAAATACCTGCTTCAAAGTAGTTACCCGGTTGTAAGAATGCAGCAATAGATTGACCAGAACGATCTAGAGCTGCAGCAAAAGCACCTGTCATTGGTACAGTTGCTAAAATCATTGCTGTGCTTAGTGCTTTTAATTTCATTATACATTTCCCTTGGGCTATAAAGTCTTTTATGACTGTTTTTGTTGATGCTTTAAGCTTTCATCTAGGATGATTTCGGCTTGTATTCACCGAGATCATTTGTTACTCCATGTGACAAAAATAGCACAATTAAAATAAGAGTAAATGCTCTACATGAACTATTGAGTATAAAATCCAACCTCATTAGAGCTTAAACTCTAAATTAATCTTATTTTTTTATTGTTATTTATTGATAAATAATAAAAAAATTATAAAAAGAGATGTTTTTTTAATATTTTTAACTGATTGAAATTTGATCAATTTTAATGGCTGAAAATTTGATGCTTATTTCTTTGAAACTATAATTTTTGAGATTTAATTCAAAATTTTAGAGACGGGCATGCTCTCAAAAATCAGGTGATTAGTGGGTTAAAAACAGAAGCAGCTATATCGCTGCTCCTGATCTGTGGAATTTAAGCTGCATCTAGCCCCGTTGTGATCAGCTTTGCCCCTGTAGCAGCCTGAATTTGTGCAAGGGTCACATCTTTGGCCAGTTCTACGAGCTTTAAGCCCTGTTCAGTCACATCAATCACGCCGAGATCACTAATAATCCGGTTGACGACACCTTGACCGGTCAGAGGCAGGCTGCATTCGGAAAGCAGTTTCGGGCTGCCATCTTTGGCACAGTGTTCCATGAGCACCACGACTTTCTGTACCCCAACCACCAGATCCATGGCGCCGCCCATGCCTTTGACTTTTTTACCTGGAATCATCCAGTTAGCCAAATCGCCACGTTCCGACACTTCCATAGCGCCTAAAATGGCAATGTTGACATGTCCGCCACGAATCATGGCGAAGAACTCTGCACTCGAGAAAAATGATGCCCCTGCTTGTGCAGTTACCGTCTGTTTCCCGGCATTAATCAGGTCAGGATCAAGCGTGTCTTGAGTCGGAAACTCACCAATGCCCAGCAGGCCATTTTCAGACTGTAGCCAGACGTTGATATGTTCTGGAATATAGTTGGCGACCAGGGTGGGCAGGCCAATTCCTAAATTGACATAAAAGCCATCTTGCAGCTCAAGCGCAGCACGCTGGGCCATTTCATTTCGCGTCCATGCCATGGTTTAAGCCTCCACCTTTAAGGTCATCTGTTCAATCCGTTTTTCGGGTGTGCTGTTCAGTACCACACGGTTGATATAAATTCCAGGCAGATGGATCTCATCCGGGTCCAGCTCGCCGATTTCCACAATCTGCTCGACTTCCGCAATGGTAAATTTGCCGGCCATGGCACATTCAGGATTAAAATTACGGGCAGTTTTGCGGAATATTAAATTTCCGGCTTTATCTGCTTTATAGGCTTTAATCAGGGCAACATCAGCCGTTAAGGCGTGTTCTAGAATATAGGATTTTCCCTCAAATTCACGGACTTCTTTGCCTTCAGCAATCAGCGTACCGACCCCGGTTTGCGTGTAAAAGGCCGGAATCTCCGCGCCGCCAGCACGTAATTTTTCTGCCAGTGTGCCCTGAGGGGTTAGTTCCACTTCCAGTTCACCGCTTAAATACTGGCGCTCAAATTCCTTGTTTTTACCAACATAGGAAGAGATCATCTTTTTAATCTGTTTGGTCTGTAGCAATTTACCCAAACCAAAATCATCGACTCCGGCATTGTTGGAAATACAGGTCAGTCCCGTCACCCCGGTATTTTTTAGCGCTTCAATTAAGGCTTCAGGAATGCCACAGAGGCCAAAACCACCTACCGCGAGCGTTTGATGATCGGCCACCACATCGGCCAACGCCAGCTCAGCAGTTGCTACTACTTTATTCATCTGTTTTAACCTGCTTGTTTAGCTGTCGACTTTGGCACTGCCAGCGTTGTTGTCTAACTCGGAGGCATGCAGGAAATGGGTATGATGCGGCGCGCGTTTGGTCTTGCTCCATTGCTCCAGCATTTCATGCTTCATGTCTTCGGTAATCAGGGCGATTTTTTCTGGCGCAGCTTCATCATCGTAGGCCAGTTCCAGACGATGGCCATTCGGATCAAAAAAGTAAATTGAATGGAAAATGCCATGATTGGTCACGCCTAAAACCTCGACACCATTGGCTTCCAGATGCGCTTTGGCTTTGAGCAGTGCAGCGCGGTCTTTGACTTTCAGGGCAATATGCTGCACCCATTTCGGGGTGTTTTCATCACGGCCCATTTCTGGCTGGGTCGGCAGTTCAAAAAAGGCCAGTACATTGCCATTGCCGGCATCCAGGAATAAATGCATGTATGGGTCAAAGGCTTTGGTCGACGGTACATAGTCTTCGGCAAAAGCCAGAATAAAGTCCATATTCAGGTTTTTTTTGTACCACTCGACGGTTTCTTTGGCATCTTTACAGCGATAGGCAACGTGGTGAATTTTTTCAATTTGAATGGTCATGGTTCAATATCCTTATTGATGAATCTTAGGCGGCATCTGCTTGTGCTTCGGGTGCGGCCTGTTGAAATGCAGGCAGGGTGAGGCAATGGCTATAAATCGCGGCAATTTTAGGGAAATCTGCTAAATCGACATGAAAGCGCTGGGCGTTATAGACCTGTGGAATCAGGCAGCAGTCTGCAAAAGTGGGCTGATCGCCAAAACAGAAGCGGCCATTGGAATCGGTCAATTGTGCTTCCAGACTCTGAAAGCCCAAAGTCACCCAATGCTGATACCATGCCGTTTTCTGTTCGTCGCTGAGTTGTAGCGTGCCGCTTAAATATTGCAGTACGCGCAGGTTGTTAATCGGATGAATATCACAGGCAATGCTCTGGCAAAAGGCACGGATTTTGGCGCGTTGCTGTAGATCGGCCGGTAACAGGGCTGGCTGCGGATATTTTTCTTGCAGATATTCCAGAATGCTCAGCGACTGGCTCAGCTGAAAATCATCCTCCACCCAGGCCGGAATCAGGCCGCTTGGGTTGATTTGACGATAGGTAGGCTGATGCTGTTCGCCGCCATTGTTTAGCAAATGTACCGGAATAATCTCAGCTTTTAAGCCCTTCAGGTTCAGCGCAATCCGCACCCGGTAAGCAGCTGAACTGCGAAAATAACTATACAGTTTCATGGGCAGCATCCTGCGCTTCATCTGTGGCAAAGTTAAATTGCACTGCAGGCAAGACGGTGCCGCTGACTTCACCAAAGCCAATGCGCAGGCCATCTTTTTCACAGTAGCCTTTCATGATTAGCGTGTCGCCATCTTCTAGGAAACCACGCTGTTGACCGTTGGCCAAAGTTAACGGTTTGCTAGTGTTCCAGGTCAGTTCCAGCAAGGAGCCATAAGAATCCGGCGTTGGACCAGAAATGGTGCCGGAACCCATTAAATCGCCAACCTGAACATTACAGCCTGAAACAGTGTGATGGGTCAGTTGCTGTGCCATCGACCAGTACATATATTTAAAGTTGGTCTGGCAGATTACATCGCTCTGTTCCGATTGTGCGGCTTTGAGTTCAACCGACAGATGAATGTCATAGCTGTTATCGACCTGTTCTTCACGTAAATAGGCCAGTGGACGTGGCTCTTGTACCTGGGTACGGGTTTTAAACGGTTCCAGCGCCTCCATGGTCACAATCCATGGCGAAATGGATGAAGCAAAGGTCTTGGCATTAAACGGTCCTAAAGGCACATATTCCCATTGCTGGATGTCACGTGCTGACCAGTCATTGAACAGCACCATGCCAAAAATATGCTCCCAGGCATTTTCAATCGAGATGGGTTCACCCAGTTTGTTCGGTTTGCCGACAATAAAGCCGGTTTCCAGTTCAAAATCGAGTTTACGGCAGGCCGAGAAAATTGGACGTTCGGCATTTGGTAACTTGATCTGGCCGGATGGACGTACCACTGGTGTACCACTCACCACCACAGAACTGGCGCGGCCGTTATAACCGACCGGTAATTCTGACCAGTTTGGTAGCAGGGCATTCTTCGGATCACGGAACATGCAGCCGACATTGGTGGCATGTTCTTTAGATGAATAGAAATCGGTATAGCCCGGAATATGTACCGGCAGATGCATATGCACTTCTGCCTGAGCGAAGAAAGCCTGTGCACGTAAACTGTCATTGTCACGTAATGTCGGGTTGTCGGCAGACAGCAGGCTTTGTAATTCCTGACGGATTTTGCGCCAGTTGTGTTGACCCGATTCAATAAATTTATTCAAGGTCGGCTGATTAAAATAACTTTCGCCGGCCTGAATGCTGAGAAAACCGTTCGCTTCCAGCATGGCCAAATCCACCACCCATTCACCTAAGGCTACACCAATACGGCGATGGCCCGTTGGGCTTTCGCTAAATACGCCATACGGCAGGTTCTGAATCGGGAAATCTGAATGTGCTGCAACGTCTACAAATGCTTGCTGAGTCATATGGGTTCCTGCATATCTCGATGAAAACGGTCCAGTGTTTTCTATCTGGGGAGTGATCTGGATCACTTGATTTTTGTCATAAATCTCATCATACTTATTTTTATTAATTACGCAATAGTTAATTAAATTACGAATATCGTAAAAATGTAAATAAAAGAATTCTGCAGAGATGCATTTATAAATCAGAACAGCACGCTAAAATGCTCGGTGTTTACAGGAGAGTAAAATTCTTATGTCAGAAAAGAATCAGGTGGGCGTGCAATCTTTAGAGGTGGGTTTAACCGTGCTGGATGCGCTGATGACCTATCGTCATCCGGTCATGCTCAAAGATTTATCTGAAAAACTGGCCATGCATCCGGCCAAGGTGCATCGTTATATGGTTAGTCTGGTGCGTATGAATTATGCCAAGCAGCTAGAAGATGGCCGTTATGCGCTGGGTGATCAGGCTTATCGTTTTGGCCTGAGCTGTATCCAGCGCAGTGACAGTCTGCAGGCGGCACAGGCACAGATTAATGAACTGCACCAGCATCTGGATTGTGGTTTGCAGATTAGCAAATGGACGGCGCAAGGCCCGCTGATTGTACAGTGGCTGGAGCCGAATCAGCCGGTTTCGGTGATTACCCGTGTCGGTTCGATCATGCCGATGCTGAATTCGGCCACCGGCCGGGCTTATGCTGCGTTTATGCCGGAAGCGCTGGTGCGGCCTTTGCTGGAAAAAGAATGGCAACAGCATCAGGCGCAGCAAAAACCGGTCTATCCACAGAACTGGGATGAATTTTTAACTTTAAAACAGCAGATTCTAAGTGAAGGTGTGGCCACGGTCGCAGGCGATTTGCTGGCCGGAATTCATGCGATTTGTGTGCCGGTATTAAATCAGCACCATGAAATTGAATATGCGATTTCGGTGTTGGGCACTGCTTCGGATTTGCCGCTGGATATGCAGCATCCAAAAATCCAGTATTTAAGAGAGATGGCAGCACGTTTAAGCGCACAGTTACAGCCGATTTAAAATGGTGGGGGAATTCGCCAAGGCAGCTACGCGAGTTGCTTCATCTCGGTGAAGTGCTGAAGATAAAAAAGGAAGGAGATGCGCCCATTGCTGTCCCACAATTTTTCACAAGAGGAAGCTCATTTGAGCTTCCTCTTGTTTTATGGGTATTTTATCGGGTGAAAATAAAGCTTTTAAAGTTCTTCTTTTAAACAAATTCACTTGAATTATTCTGAGTAAACGTTGAACTGTCCAACCTGTTTTTCCTAAATGTCGAGCGAAACTCACCAATAAATAGGCGATCATCGCAATCCAGATTTGTGTCTGAATTGCGTTC
>NZ_VPBA01000035.1:0-28471 GCF_013418945.1 Acinetobacter sp. YH12112
TTAATGGAGAAATCTAATCGGTATGTTATACCTGAGAGAAGAGTGAGGAGTTATCCAAGGGTTGTAAAAGGAAAACCTCAAAAATACCCAAGAAAAAGCCAGTCAATCTCTTAACTGACTGGCATTATCCATCAGGAGGCTTTTTGCAGGGCTTTGGTATTATTGTGAAACCGGATTCTTTTTCAGGTTACGCATCAGAATGTTCAGGGTTTCCCGATGATGGGTTAGACGCTGTTCTACCAGCTGGAATTCAACTTTCAGCTTGTCATCCATTTGATGGATTTTTTCTGCCACCGCCGATTTCTTGGCCTGAATTTCCTGCTCTTTTAACTTGGCCCAGTCATTTAGGGTATGGGTAAAGGCTTCATATTCTTGTGCCAGACGCTGTTTGACGCTGCTGATGTCGTCATTGACATTGTGGCCATATACCGCCAGGTCCTGCTCGGCATATTTGAACTTCATCGCCAGTTCCGCTTTTTTAATATTAAAGCTTGGAATACGGCGCAGGTTTTTTGCCAGACCCAGTTTCGAACAGCTCCAGATTAACCATTTGGTTGGGTCATATTGCCACCATTTCACGCCATTACGGTAATCGTACTGGAAGATATGGTGATAGTTATGATAACCCTCGCCCCAAGTGGCAATAGCCAGCCAGAAGTTGTCACGTGCCGTATTTTCGTCGGTATATGGACGTTTGCCCCACATATGACACAGCGAGTTAATAAAGAAGGTCACATGGTGGCTCAGAATCAGACGCATCAAACCGCCTAACAGCAGAACACCCCAGATATCGCCAACAGCCCAGCCAATTGGGAGTAAAATGCCGACATGCACCAGAATCACTAACGGTACATAGTATTTATGCTGGAACATCACCAGTTTGTCATTCAGCAAATCTGGCGCATTTTTATAGTTCGGTTCTGCTGCCGGATAGTCGCGCAGCATCCAGCCTAAATGGGCGTACCAGAAACCGTTATTGATCGAATACGGATCTTTATCGACATCATCGACATGACGGTGATGGGTACGGTGACCTGAGGCCCAGAACAGGATACTGTTCTGTACGGCAAAGGTGCCCATAATCATTAAAATGATTTTCAAAGGTAAAGTGGCTTCATAGGCACGGTGCGCCCATAAACGGTGATAACCTGCTGTAATACCCAAGCTGCTAACGCCAAGTAAAACAAACATGCTGATCCAAGCTGCAAGGCTAAAATCATGGTGGTAAGCATATAACGGGATGGCAATGATTGCGACAATTGGCAAGAGCACCAGAGCAAAAACGGCAACCCAGTTAATTGGGGCTTTGGGTAGGGGAGCATTCATCTCCAACAGTACTCCTGAAAGCTGGGGAGGTGTAAAGAAGTGCTTAATCCATTACTTTTTGTATGGAATAAGATTTGAGCATATTAGCATGCGCGTTTCGGCGTCACTAGCATTATTGTACAGATGTATTGTACCAAACAGTAACAGAATAAGATTGAAGCTTCATTGATTTTATCGAAGGCTGCGGCATGATAAAGATAAATCCTTGATCAATGCGAAATCAATCACATGAGATACCGTAAAATTAGTTTAATTTTGCCGTATTTGATCGCGGTGGTTTTCATTACGGCCTGTCAAAGCACACCGCCGTCTTCTACAGCCTCCAAAGTCCAGTCACAGCCACGTGCGGTAAAAGCACCGGCAGCGGTTAAACGCAGTAGCGATGGTCTGCAGGATATTCGCTGGGAAATTCAAACCATTCAGGGGAAAAAGGCACGTTATTTTCATGCCAGCCCGTATTTAATGCTCAATTCCCGTTTTCAGAATCTGCAGGGCAATACCGGCTGTAATTCTCTTTTCGGCCGCTATCAGCTGCAGTTCAGTCAGGGCCGTTTAAGCCTGAACAGCCGTGCCACGCATAATAGTTGTGATCATGCGCTGGCGCAGGAAGCCGACTTGATGGATGCCTTGCAACGGGTCAAACGCTTCCAGTTACAGGGTAAAACCTTATATTTGCTGGATGAGCGCGGGCTAATGCTGATTCAGGCCAATCAACGCTAAATAGAAGTTCAATCAATATAAAATCAGCCTGTAACATGCAGGCGGATTGAGCATCTATTGTTTTAAATATGTTGCATCATCAGTTTTGGGAAATCGGTAATTAAACCGTTAATGCCTAAATCTTTCAGCTGTTTGGCACGTTCCACTTCATTGACCGTCCAGACACTCACCCCCAGTTGTGCTTGCTGGGTGGCCTGAATCATGCGCGGGGTCGCCAGTTCATTCATCCAGCCAATCTGACAGCAGCCAAAGTGCAATGCCTGTTCAATGGCCTGTTCCTGGATATCTTCTTCAATCAGTAAACCGCGCTTAAAGGTCGATTGCTGCGCCTGTAAGGCCTGATGAATTTTCAGGTCAAAACTGGTAATCACAGCAGAATGTTCAAAGCCTTTGAGCTGCTGGTGCAAGGCTAGGGTCAGCTGTTCAGCCTGCGCCTGGGTTTCCACCGCTTTAATTTCAACTTCGATATGTTCAAAGTTCTGGATTAGGGCCAGGGTCTGGTTTAAATACGGGGTGATTTCAAAGTTCGACCAGTTTTTCCAACCATAGGCCTGATTATAATGATGTAAATCTTGCGTGCTGCATTCATACAGCGGACGGTCCTGACCGGTGGTCCGGATCAAATGATCATCATGCATAATGACCAGTTGCTGGTCTTTGAGCTGACGTACATCAAATTCGACAGCGCGTACGCCTAAATCCTGAATATACTGAAAACCGCCCAAGGTATTTTCCGGGGCTTCGCCGCGGGCACCACGATGTCCAATTATACGCATAACAGGCTCAGCGTTTGGGGAGGAGGTTTCATTGTGAGCCTTTAAGATGACCGGGATGTGACAGCGCTATTGTGCGCTGATCTTAAATTTATACAAGTCAGATCAGCGCATATTTTCATCAATTTTTTCTATGAAAATGACGGCTTTATTCAATCGTTTCGTTAATGTTTTTTTGCCACAGCACTTCAGCGCCGCCTTCACTGCGTTGCAGGGTGCGTGAAGCCACAAATAACCAGTCAGATAAACGGTTTAGGAGCTGCAAAGACGTAGCCTGAATATTCTGGTCACGGCTATGCACCGACATCACGCTACGTTCGGCACGGCGGCAGACAGCACGGGCCTGATGGGCATAGCTACACGCCAAGGTGCCGGCAGGCAGAATAAAGTCCTTGAGCATTGGCAGGGTTTCATTCATCCGGTCAATATCGTTTTCCAGAAACTCGATTGATACCGGTTGTACCAGAGTAAAGCCCGGAATGCAGACTTCACCGCCTAAATCAAACAGCCAGTGCTGAATCAAGCTTAAAGATTTATCCCAGCTGGCTTTGTCCTGAATGGTGCTGGCGGCAATCTGTGCGCGCAGTACGCCAATGGTGGCATTCAGTTCATCGACATCGCCGAGTGCGGTAATACGTAAATCATCTTTGGCAACACGTGAACCATCACCCAGACCGGTGGTGCCTGAGTCGCCAGTACGGGTATAGATTTTACTTAAACGGTGGCCCATAGCTGTTCCTTGAATTTTTAATCATGTGAATATAAAAAGGATCATGCCACAGTCACGACATGATCCTCAAAATTTATATGTCCTTTGGGGCGTTTAGTATTTAACCGTTACGCCGACAGAGGCGAGGCGGCCGCCGTTGATGTAGTAACTACCACTACCATAGGCTGTACGATATTTACTATCACTAACATTTTGAATATTGGTAAATAATTTGATGGCTGGATGAAGTTGGTAATAGCCACTCATATCTACATTGAAATGGCCTGGAATTCTGACATCATCATAAGCACTGTTATCTGAAGATGAGTTCGCTGTTAAAGTGGTAGATAAGCCAAACTGTTCTTCAGCCCATCCTAGGGTAAGGGTTGCTTTCTGGCGTGGTCTACGGCTTAAGTCTTCACCGGTAGTATCATCTTTGGCCCGTACATAATGGTAGCCTGTTTTAATAAAAGCATGTGGGGCTTGCCAATTCAGATACAGTTCACTACCTTCAAAAATTGCACGATCCAGGTTTCTAAAACTGTAGCCTGTCGCTTCTGTGGCATCAATTAGATGATCTACCTGATTTCGATACAGGGTAATGCCTGTTGTCAAGCCATGATTGAGCTGTTGATCTAGGCCAATTTCGAAAGAAAGACTTTCTTCAGGTTTTAAATTCGGATTGCCGGATGAGCTATAAAGTTCGTTTAGGTTTGGTGATCGGAAAGCCGTTCCAACATTGGCATAAAGGCTGGTTTGAGGCAGAAGTTGGTATCGGGCTGCAGCCTGGCCGATAGTATGTGTACCATATTTTTCATGATCTTCAACACGGATACCTACTTGGGTATTCAGTGTATTGGTCTGATATTGATGCTGGAAATAATAGCCCAGTGAATCTAGATCAGTTTCATATTTTTGACCATAAGACAACACATTACCCTGAATATTTTGATGTTGTGTACCAATTAGAATTTGCTGGGCAGAGTTAAGCTGTAATTTTGCATATAATTCTGCTTCTCGAGTTTGACTGGAAGCAAAGTCAAACTGTCCCATAAAATTAGGATCATTTTGATATAAGTCATCTTGGAACTGGGAAAGGCGAGCATTCAGTTCAAGTTGTGGCTTTAATTTTACATGACCTTTTAGATTAATAATTTCTGTTTCAAAGTCCTGATTATTTAGAGCTCCAAAATTATCATATTTAATATTTCCCTCATTTTGCTGATAATCCAGAGAAACAGCATAGTTTTGTTGATCTACACCAAGTTTGGCGCTATAGCCTTTCTGATCAAAAGCAGCAGTTTCATGACTGGTTTCTTTAATTTTTGTCCCATCTGTTTCTAAACGCTGGCCACGAATTTGAGCATAAAATCCCTGTTCTGCCAGATCAGCACCGACAACGGTTTTATAGGTAGAATTTTCACCCACTTCAGTTGTTAGCAAGGCTTGGTTTTTTTCAGGTGTTTTTGAAACCATTTGAATGACACCACCAATTGCATCTGTGCCGTATAGAACAGATGCAGGGCCTTTTAGAACTTCAATTTGTTGAATATCGGTGGTATCTAAGAAAGATAAAGAGGCCATACCTGAAGAGGCTGTATTTAGACGGATGCCGTCACGAAGTACGAGTGTATGGTTAGAGTTGGTTCCGCGGGTAAAAATTGAAGACACTTGCCCAAAACCGCCCGATTGCACCATATTGATGGATGCATCGGACATTAAAAGATGGGGGAGTTCGGCAATTGGAGATTGCTCTAATATGTGTGGCTCAATAATTGAAATCCGCGCAGGCACATTGCCAATCTTCTCTTCAGAACGAGTAGCTGTAACCACCAAGGTATCCAGGGCCGCATTGACGGCAGGTTGCTCTTGAGACTCCGTAGCAAAGACAGAAGTTGAAAACCCCATCGCAAGAGCGATTGCACCTACCAAGGCAGTAGGTTGAAATTGAATAGACATGATATGTGCTCCATACATTCACCCCACGTGAATGATTGAGTTAAAGGGCACAACAAGCAGGTATCCGGACTTCAATGTGGCGCCAGGCATCTTGATGATGACCTGGACCTATATATCCACCTTCCCATATCTGCATACAGTGGTGTAAATCGCATGATTTAAACTGATATATGTTTCATTGTTACCGTTGCGGGGGCAGTGTCGGATTTTCACCAACTTCCCTAAAGCCAAGGCTTAAACTTGCTGTGAAACGGGCGCAGTATAAGTGCCGTATGCATTTTAAACAACTTGTGCAAGAATTATCAGGCTGAACTTTACTCAAGTGAAAAAATTTGCATTACAATGAGCCGGCCCCATATTTATAGATAGGCTATAAAGCGGGCATTACGAGAGCCAAACAAGTTATGCGAACCCGTGCCAAAATTTGCGGCATCACCCGGGTTGAAGATGTACATGCCGTCGTCAACAGTGGTGCAGATGCAATTGGTTTTGTATTTTATCCTCCAAGTCCGCGCAGTGTGAGCGCAGAACAGGCCAGCGTTCTGGTACAGGCCATTGCGCCTTATGTGCAGGTGGTGGGTTTATTTGTAAATAGCTCAGCCCGTGAGATTCAGGCCATTCTCAATACAGTCGCGCTGGACATCCTGCAATTTCATGGTGATGAAAGCCCGGAACAGTGCCAGTCAATTGCACAGCAGGTTGGACGTCGCTGGTACAAGGCGATTCAGGTTAAACCGGGGCTAGATGTGGTGGCTGAAATTCAAAAATATCAGCAGGCCGGTGCCAGCGCCGTACTCTTGGATGCCTGGCATCCTGAATTAAAAGGTGGAACCGGACACAGCTTTGACTGGAGCAGCTTTCCCCAACTGGATATTCCACTGATTTTGGCTGGTGGATTAAACCCTGACAATATTGAAGACGCCATTCACACCACAGCTGCGTTTGCTGTAGATGTGAGCGGAGGCGTAGAATCCGCAAAAGGTATTAAAGACCAACAACTCAT
The DNA here is from genome assembly GCF_013418945.1 of Acinetobacter sp. YH12112. NCBI lineage: Bacteria > Pseudomonadati > Pseudomonadota > Gammaproteobacteria > Moraxellales > Moraxellaceae > Acinetobacter > Acinetobacter sp. YH12112. The sequence goes on from NZ_VPBA01000035.1 coordinate 6,491, forward strand.
AGAACGCTTTATGCAAGGAGTCCATCGTGGATCAGCAAACTGTTAATACAGAAAAACAGGCAATTGACTATACCCAGTTCCCTGATGCAAAAGGGCACTTCGGTATCCATGGCGGACGTTTTGTGTCAGAAACCCTGATGGCGGCTTTAGAAGACTTGGAAAAGCTCTATTTTCGCATGAAGAATGATGAACAGTTTCTGGCAGAATTCGACCGTGATCTCGCTTATTACGTCGGTCGTCCAAGTCCACTGTATTATGCTGAGCGATGGTCAAAAGAGTTGGGTGGTGCACAGATTTACTTAAAACGTGAAGACCTGAACCATACCGGCTCGCATAAAGTGAACAACACCATTGGTCAGGCGTTATTGGCCAAACTTTCAGGTAAAAAACGTATTATTGCCGAAACTGGTGCCGGTCAGCATGGTGTGGCGACAGCAACCATCGCTGCGCGTTTAGGTCTTGAATGTGTAGTGTTCATGGGTGCGGAAGATGTGAAGCGCCAAGCCATGAACGTGTATCGTATGCGTTTGCTGGGTGCCAAAGTCGTCGCGGTAGAAAGTGGCTCTAAAACCTTAAAAGATGCCATGAACGAAGCGATGCGTGACTGGGTCACCAATGTCGATTCAACCTATTATGTGATTGGAACTGTGGCGGGTCCACATCCCTATCCGCAACTGGTGCGTGATTTCCAGTCCATTATTGGCCGTGAAGCACGCCGTCAGATTCAGGAACAAGCCGGCCGTCTGCCAGATGCACTTGTGGCCTGTGTCGGTGGTGGTTCCAATGCCATGGGACTGTTCTATCCATTCCTGAATGATCAGGATGTGAAAATGTATGGTGTTGAAGCGGCGGGCTTAGGCATTGAAACGGGGAAACACTCTGCGCCATTGAATGCCGGTCATGTCGGTGTCCTTCACGGCAACCGTACTTACCTGATGTCAGATGAACAAGGTCAGATTATTGAAACCCATTCGATTTCTGCTGGTCTGGATTATCCGGGTGTGGGTCCTGAGCACAGCTTCCTGAAAGATATGCATCGTGTGGATTATGTGCCAATTAATGACCAGGAAGCTTTACAAGGTTTCCGTGACCTGACCAAGATTGAAGGCATCATTCCGGCATTAGAAAGTTCACATGCGATGGCGTATGTAACCAAGCTGGCGCCAACCATGTCGAAAGATCAAATTATTATTGCAACGGTTTCAGGCCGTGGTGATAAAGACTTGATGACGGTAGCGCGTATTGATGGCGTGGAAATGGTGGATATGTAAAAAATCTCCCTAACCCTCTTAAAGAAAAAAGGGAATAGCCCTCCTTAGTAAAAGGAGGGTTGGGAGGATTTAAATCGCATTCAAGCAATTGGGTGCGATTTTTTATTGTTATAATGAAAGTCTCCCTCCTTTTTTAAAGGAGGGGCGAGGGGAGGATTATTATTCAGATCCTATTTTTGACACAAATTCAGACAATCGTAATTCATTTAGACTTTCCCTTAGTTTGGAAAAGCCCAAAGTAAGCAAAGGCTTTTGTTGAGCAGATCTGACGTCCCTGTCATGCTGCTCAACAGGCGACATCCCGATCGCCAACGGGTATCATATTGCTGATTTATCTTCTACCTGGTTAAAACCCTCTTCTGGAGTCTTCCATGCCAAGTCTGTTTATCGTTATGTTGGGCGGTCGTCATGCCCGCGCCAATACCGAAGTGCATGATGTGGTCCTTGCCGTGGGTAACACGCTGGAAGAGACTTTCCCTCAGCTAAGACAGGCCTGGTTTGGTGATCAATCCGGCTTACATATTGATGCCTGGGCGCAAATCAATGGGGTGGAATTTGAAGGTAAACAATATCAGCTGCAATTTAGTAATGCGGCCCCGAATCAGGCGCATGAAAGACTCTGGCTGATTAATTTGGGCGGCTACGATGCGCGTGAGTTTGGCGAATTGCATCGCTATGTTCTGGTGGTTGCACAAAATACCATGGTGGCCAAACAGCGTGGCAAGGCATATTTTGCTGCACACTGGCAAAAGCAGCATACTGACCGGGTGCTGGATGTCGATGACTGCATCGCCATTGATCAGGTGCATGGCCGTTATGTAGAACTGGTGGCCGGGGAGTTTGCTGGAAACCGCTGGGAAAATACCTATTTGCCTATTTCAGAATCCTGACTGTAGCAGACTTAAGCAATTGGTTTGGCTTGGATATTGTGAAAGAAAGCAATCTATGTTTTTGTTATTGTTTAGATAAAATAATCTTATTTTTATTTTTCTGGCCAGATTTTATAGGCATAATAAGGCGGTAGCTACAGTGTCTCAAACCACATGGAATGTCGTACATGGATTTAATACAACAGAATGGACAGCCACGTTACGGACGTTTTAAGCAATTACCGACCAGTATCCAATACCATCATTATCAATATAAAAGCCCCTATGGTGATGTGCTGTCTGGTTGGCGTAAACGATTAAAATATAAGAAATTTAAATTTTGTTGTATTCAGCATGAGCACTATACCATTGGCCTGGCCATTGTTGATATTGCCTGGGCCGGGCATGGTTTTGTTTATATCTACAATCATTTGACCGGTGAAGTGCTGGAATGGGATGCGATCAGTTTTCTGGCCCGGCATACGGTGCTGGATGAGCAGCCGCTGTTTAACCATAGTCATTTTCATAAAGCCGGTTATCAGCTGGATATTCAGCATGCCAATGGAGTGCGTTATATCCGGGTGACTAAATACGGCGAACTGCGTCTGAGTGCGCGAATTTTCTGTGCCGGCACTGATCCATTAAGCATGTGCAGTCCGAATGGGATTAATGGCTGGACCTATACCCAAAAGCTGACCACACTCGGCTGTGAAGGTTTTTTCATCAACAAGCAGGGACAAACCATCCAGTTTCATGACAAAACCTTTGTTTCTCTGGATGATACCTGTGGTTTTTTACGCCCGGAAACGGCCTGGTTCTGGCTGTCCTGTAATTTCTGGGATGCCCAGAACAAGCGGGTCGGCATTAATCTGGCTTCTGGCGTCAATGAAAGCTTTGGCAATGAAAACTGCCTGTGGGTCAATGGCCGCCTGTATCCGCTGGCAGATGTGTTATTTGAGCAGCAGTCAGATAACCAGTGGAATATTGTCTCGCTGGATCAAAGCCTGAATTTAACCGTGACCACCGGCTGGCGCCGTTATGAAAATCTGAACCTGCGCCTGGTGGGCAGCCAGTTTAGCCAGTGGCAGGCCAAAGTCAGCGGCACCATTGTGCAGGATGATCAGGAAATTGTGTTCCTGAATGAATATGCCTTGCTGGAACAGCATTATGCCAAATGGTAATTGTTAGTTGCTGATCTCGATCATCAAAAAGCTGTGACTCATCCACTCAATAAAAAAGCTGAACCTGACATTCAGCTTTTTTAATCCACCATAACTTCTTTAATCTTTAGCCGCCTGCCAGAAGGCTTCACCGGCCTGAATCGGATCGTTGGTTTGTTCCAGGGTGTTAATCCAGACTTCATACTGGGCAATAATCGGATGCTGGTTGGGATGAAAATCTTTTTTAAACCAGTCTTTATATAGCCGGCCCATCCGGGTTAAGGTGCCTTTTTTGCCAAAGAACCACGGCAAACCTTTGGCATTCAGTTGCAGGCGTTGCCACAGACTAAAGCCATCCTGTTTTAACATGATATTGGCCCGATAAATGGTAAAACCAAACATCAGGAACGTGGTCCAGACCAGGGCAAAATGCCGCATCGCTTCAGAAACTTGGGCCACATCGCGCATTACATCAAAGGCCACATCGCGGTGTTCCATTTCTTCAATCGCATGCCAGGCAAACAAGGCACGCACATACGGATGTGCCTCAGCTAACGTCGAGCGATGGGCATAAAAGGTTTCAGCCATGAGGGCGGTCAGATGCTCGGCTGCTGCCGTGGTGGCAATATTATATTCCGGGGAGCGTTTTTCCAGTTCAAATTTAAAAATCCGGTTGAGCTGGCGGATAAACTGATCCACCGGCATACCCTGATTTTTCATTAGCTGGTTCATTTTGTCATGCGCGATGCCATGCTGGGCTTCCTGGCGGATAAAGTCGGCCACGCGTTGCTGCAGTTCTGGCTGCTGAATCTGCTCGCGGTACAAGCGTACCGACTGAATAAAATAGCGTTCCCCATCGGGAAAGGTCAGGCTTAAGGCATCAAACATGCGGGTCAGAAAAGGATCTCCACCAAACCAGAAGCGTGGAATCTGTTCCAGCTTAAAGTCGAGATTGCTGCGCACCACTGGTTGCGCCTGATATTGGACTATGGCATTCATCTTGTTTTACTTCATCTAGTCGTTCATATCTGCAGTATGTCGGGCTTTAGCGGCTTTGTTTTGACAAGTCTTGCCAGTTTTTATACATTTTACGCCATAGTGAAAATAAGAAATGTCAGGATGACAACTTACCCGAGTGATATTCAGATTCCAAACGGCTATGTACACTTGTGGCAGTCCTACCTGCAGGCACAAGGTGTGCAGCCGCAACAGCTCGAGCTGTCAGACAGCTTGCAGCAATATGTGCAGCATGTACTGAGTTTGCCGATTGATGGCCAATCTTCCTGTCAGGCTTTTATTACGCTGCTGGAACAGACCCGGCAGCAGCTGAACACAGCCTATCTGGTGTTTGAACTGGCGCGTTTTATCCGTCCGGAACATTTTGGTGTGCTCGGCTATATGGCCTCGCGCAGTAATAGCGTGGCCGAGGCCTTGCAGTATATTGCCCAGTTTAGCCGGCTGGTGATTGATGCTAACGAAGCGGTTCCCATGCAGATTCAGCAGCAGGATGATTTGCTGATTGTCTCCTGGCCGAATCCGCAGGATCAGAGCACGCTGATTCACGAAATCACCTTTGCCTGTATGCTGCAACTGGCCCGGCAGATGTTTGCGGCCGAGCACTTTCCCTTGCGCCGGGTTCATTTTGCCCATGCTCCGCAAACGGCGCTGTATCAATATCAAAAGTTTTATGGCTGCGAAGTGTTGTTTGATCAGCCGGATTATCAGCTGGTGCTGAGCATCGACAGCCTGCAGCTGCAACCACAGCAGCCTGATCCAACTTTAATCGGGATTTTAAAAAAGCAGGCTGAAGAAGCGATGGCGGCCAAACCCTTGCTGGAAGGGCTGGACCAGAAACTGCGTCATCTGATTGCCGATTATTTACGATTGCAGCAACAGGCACCCAAGCTGGATGAGCTGGCTGTCGAGCTGTGTATGTCCAGTCGCACCTTGCAGCGTCAACTGAGTGAACTGGGCACTTCATTTAAACAGCTGCTGGACATGGAACGGATCAAACGTTGTGAATTACTGTTACCGCAAAAGCTGAGTCTGACCGAGATTGCCAGCCAGCTCGGTTATTCCGATCAGTCGGCTTTGGCCCGCGCCTATAAAGCGCATTGCGGCCAGACCTTAACCGAGCGGCGGCGGGTACTGCGTCAGCAACAGACTGTCCATAAAAAAGCGGCTGAATAGCCGCTTGGAACAATTAAAAAGTACGGTTTTAAGACGTGCGCAGTTTGGGAAAACGCAAGGCAATGGCGGCAATCGCAAAAATCGCCAGCACCCAGCAATAATAGACACTGCCAATCAGCTCTACCGGTGACATTTTGGCAATCGAGCAGGCCAGCAATAACTGGGCGCCATAAGGAATCAGGCCCTGTACCACGCAGGAGAAAATATCCAGCAGGGCGGCAGCGCGTTTTGGATCGACGCCATATTCCTGCGCCACTTCCCGCGCCATATCTCCAGACAGGATAATCGCCACGGTATTGTTGGCCACAAACAGGTTGGAAAACACCACCAGAAAGCTAATCCCCAACTCACCAGCACGTTGCGCGCCAACCTTAAACAGGCGAGTCAGCTTGTAGATGCGTTGAATCAGCCATTCCAGGCCGCCTTCTTTTTGCATAATGGCCGATAAGCCACCCAGGAACATCGACAGCAACGCCACTTCAAACATGCCGACAAAACCGTCATAAATAGCACCATTCAGCTTGAGCAGATCAAACTCAGGCAGCATCAACAGTCCCATCAGCGCGGAAAGTAAAATCCCGATGGTTAACACTGCCAGCACATGCAGGCGAGAAAAGGCCAGCACAAACACCGCCACATAAGGCAAGATGAGCCAGGCGTTATACTCCTGATAGGCAATGGCCTGGGTATTCTGGTTGATCAGCATATAAATCAGTACTGTGATCAGTGCAGCCGGTACGGCAATCCAGACATTGACCTTGAATTTGTCACGCAGCTGTACTTTCTGGCTGCTGGTGGCGGCAATGGTGGTGTCGGAAATCATCGACAGGTTATCACCAAACATGGCACCGCCAACCACCGCACCAATGGTATAGACCGTGGCAATTTGCGTGGCTTCGGAAAAACCAAAGGCAATGGGCGCACAGGCTGCAATGGTGCCCATTGAAGTGCCCATGGCGGTGGCGACAAAGGCTGAAATCAGAAACAGCATCGGCAGTACAAATTCCGGCGGAATAATCGACAGGCCCAGCTGTACCGTGGCATTGACACTGCCAATGGCGCCACTGGTGCTGGCAAAGGCACCGGCCAGCATAAACACCATAAACATCAGGATCAGATTGGGATGGCTGGCGCCCTGCAAAAATTCTTCAATGGCCCGGTTCAGCTGACCACGATAGAGCAATAATGCCAGGATAATGGCTGGAATGGCCGCCACCGGCGCCTTGACCTGATAGAAGGCAAACTCGGTCCCAATCAGGGAATGGTAAATGCCACTGCCTAAAAAAATGGCTAAAAATACAATAAGTGGCAACAGCGCAAGCCCGCGAGCGTGCACTTTTGCCTGGGAGTCGGAAATCATAGAAATAAGAAAAAGTCTGAAAACGGCGCTAGTATAAAGCAGCTTTTGCTATTTCTGAAAACTTTAAATGTAAATGCTAACTGTCCTATTTTTATCATCTTTTTTGCTCAGTCATTGGGTTTTTCTAACTGCTTGAGATTGCTGGGAATAGCGAAATTAGGCATCTTTGATCATTGAGAAAAAAACCGAAATATCGGTAAATGTAGCTTTCGGGTTGTTCTGGAATTCGCGCTTTGCTGATGAAATCGGGCATCGACCAGCTGTGCTCTGTTCAATGAGCAAAAAATAGCGTTACAATGCGATGTCCTGTATTTCGACAATAGCAACTTATCAGTTTTGAATTATTCAAGGAAAGCACAGCCCTATGTCACGTTTAGCCACCCGATTTGCACAGTTGAAATCTCAACAACGTAAGGCCCTCGTATCTTATGTCATGGCAGGTGACCCACAGCCACAGGTAACGGTACCGCTGTTACATCAAATGGTTGAGGCGGGTGTAGATGTGATTGAGCTTGGACTGCCATTCTCTGACCCGATGGCCGATGGTCCAGTCATTGCCTTGGCTGCAGAACGTGCATTGGCAGGGGGAACCAATACCCTCGATGCACTGAATATGGTCAAGGAATTCCGCCAAAAAGACACGGAAACACCAGTGGTGCTCATGGGTTATTTAAACCCGGTTGAGGTCATTGGCTACCAGAAGTTTGTCGCCTATGCGCATGAATGTGGGGTAGATGGTGTCTTGCTGGTGGATCTGCCGCCAGAAGAAGCTGCCGATTTGGACCAGATCTTACAGCAGTACGATATGGACCAGATTTTCCTGCTGGCACCGACCTCTACCGATGAGCGTATCCAGCATGTAGTGAAACAGGCCAGCGGCTTTATTTACTACGTGTCGCTCAAAGGTGTGACCGGTGCAGCCACTTTAGATATCTCTGAAGCGGCGCAGCGGATTGAGAAAATCAAGGCAGTCACCGATGTACCGGTTGGTGTCGGTTTCGGTATCAGTGATGCGGCGTCTGCCAAAGTCATGGGTGCCGTGGCAGATGCAGTCATTGTCGGTAGTGCTTTCGTAAAACAGTTTGCCAACCTCGAACCAGAACAAGCCGTGGTTGAAACGGTTAATAAAGTCAAGGAGCTTCGAGCCGCGCTCGATGAGTTAGTATGAGTCAAGAAGTCAAGCCAGGGAAAATCTTAAGCCCAACTACGCCGTGGACAGAACGCGGCGTACCGGGAATTCATGTACCGGATGAGCAGCAAGCCTTAAAGGCGACATTCACCGAACCAACCATCGAATGTCCGGAATGTCATGCACTGGTGACTCGTACAGCCATGTCTTTCAATGCCTATGTCTGCCCGCAATGTGACGAGCATTTACGCATGAAAGCGCGTGACCGTTTAACCTGGTTCCTCGATCAGGTCGATGCCGAACTGGGTCAGGAATTTTCTGCCAAAGATCCACTGAAATTTGTGGACAGCAAGCCGTATCCGGACCGTATGGCCGAAGCACAAAAGAAAACCGGTGAAACTGAAGCTTTACTGGTCATGCAAGGTTTATTAAAAGGCGTGCCGGTAACCACCTGTGCCTTTGAATTTGACTTTATGGGCGGCTCTATGGGCACGGTGGTCGGTGACCGTTTTGTGCTGGCAGCGGAACGTGCCATTCAGCAACGTCAGCCGTTAATCTGCTTTGCCGCCTCAGGCGGTGCGCGTATGCAGGAAGGCATGCTGTCTTTAATGCAGATGGCGCGTACTTCAGCAGCCATCCAGCGTTTAAAAGAAGCGGGCTTACCATATATCGTGGTCTTAACCCATCCGGTATATGGTGGCGTAACGGCATCGTTGGCAATGTTGGGTGATGTTCATCTGGCAGAACCAAAAGCCATGATTGGCTTTGCCGGTAAGCGTGTAATTGAGCAAACCGTACGTGAAAAACTGGATGAACCGTTCCAGCGCGCGGAATACCTGCTTGATCATGGTGTGGTCGATCAGATTGTTCATCGTCATGCATTACGTGATACTGTATATCGCATTGTCACGAAACTGATGAATTTGTCTTGAATACAGCACCACTTGCAACCGACTCTTTAGAAACATGGCTCAATTATTGGAGCCATGTTCACGTTACAGGGATTGATTTAGGTCTGGAACGGGTGATTCCTGTGGCTGAAAAGCTGGGCGTCACTCACCCGGACGCAAAAGTGTTTACCGTCGCGGGTACCAATGGCAAAGGTTCCACCACCACCACTTTGGCCGCGATTTTAAATGCTCAGGGTTATCAGGTGGGGCTGTATCAGTCACCGCATATTTACCGTTTTAATGAACGGGTCAAACTGGGCGGCGTCGAGGTCGATGACCAGCAACTGATTGAGGCCTTTGTACAGGTCGATCAGGCGCGTCGCGACTGTAATTTAAGTTTATCGTTTTTTGAAGCCACCACGCTGGCGGCTTTTGTCATTTTTAAACAGCAGGCTTGTGATGTCTGGGTGCTGGAAGTTGGCTTGGGCGGCCGTCTGGATGTGGTCAATGTGGTACATCCCGATGTGGCCGTGATTACTAATATCGGGCTGGATCATACCGACTGGCTGGGCGATACCATTGAAAAAATTGCCTTTGAAAAAGCCGGCATCATCCGCCCGAATATTCCGGTGATCTTTGGCGGCGTGCAGGAATTACCGCAAGCCATTCAGGACAAGGCAGCACAGTGTCAGGCCCCGCTGTATGTCGCCAATCGTGATTATTTTTATCGCACTGCTGCAGATGGCCAGTCCTGGTTATTTGCCAGCAGTGGCAGCACCTTGAAATTACCGCTTGGCACGCTGGCGCTGGAAAATATATCGACCGCAGTTGCCGCCGTGTTACTTAGCGGTCTGAACATCCAGCAGCAGGCGATTGCCGAAGGCATCCAACAGGCCCAGCTCCCGGGCCGTTTTGAAATTCGCCAGATTGCCGGCAAGACCGTAATCTTTGACGCCGGGCACAATCCGCACGGTGTAGAGTTTTTGTTAAAGCAATTGCGAAATTATTTAAATTACAATAAACAGTACACCGAAGTGATCAGTGTGTTTTCCATGCTGGCCGATAAAGATGTGAATTCTGTCGTTGCCTTATTGAAAGAACATGTTTTAATGTGGAAAATTGCACAATTAAATGTTCCTCGTGCGGCAGACATCACACAACTGGATGCGGCTCTCGAGGGCGAAACAGTACAGCACTTTGATAGTGTTCAATTAGCTTTTAAATCAGCGCTGGATGAAACAAACAATAATCAGCTGATTTTGGTATGTGGATCATTTCATACCTTAGAAGCGGTATGGGAGTATTTGGAAGAATGTCAATGAATAACAAACAGCGCTGGATGGGCGGCGTTGTTTTATTGGGTGGTGGTGTGTTATTGGCAGCATTACTCCTGAAAGGCCAAGAAGAAATACATCAAAATAATGTCAAAACGCCAGAACGGGTCGAACAGTTACAGCAAAATACTGCGCCTGAAGCCGAAATGATTCAGCTACAACCGTTAACGGTAGATGTAGAAACTGAAAAACGTCTGCTGGAAGAGCAGCGCCGTGCTCGTGAAAAAGCCGTGGCCGAACAGGAAGCGCGTGCAGCTGAATTCCTGGCCATGCAGCAGCAGGCAGAAGCTGAAGCCGCCCGTAAGGCTGCAGAAGAATATGCGGCCTTAAATGCGCTACGTAATGGCCAGCAGCAAAGTTCCGACAATATTCCGCCAGAACTGGTCGAAGATGAGCAGGCCAAACAAAAACGTCTGGCTGAAGAAAAACTGGCTGCCCAGAAAAAGCTGGAACAGCAAAAAGCAGCTGAAGCCAAAAAAGCTGCCGAGCAGAAAGCGGCCCAAGAGCGTACTGCTGCCGAGAAAAAAGCAGCAGAACAAAAAGCTGCGGAAGAAAAACGTTTAGCCGAAGAAAAGCGTCAGGCAGAAGCCAAACGCAAGGCCGAACAGGAACGCAAGGCTGCTGAACAGAAAGCTGCAGAAGAGAAGCGCAAAGCTGAAGAAAAACGTCAGGCAGAAGCCAAACGTAAAGCCGAAGAAGAAGCCAAAAAGAAAGCTGAAGCCGAGAAAGCACGTAAACTGCTGGAAGGCGAAGATGATGGCAAACAGTGGATGGTGCAGGTGGCACTGGCCGCCAATGAAGCCAATGCCGATGCACTGGCCGCGCGCTTAAAAGCCAAAGGCTATAAAGTCACCAAGAGTCCGACCTCTAAAGGGATCCGGATTATGGTCGGGCCATCCAAAGACCGTGAAAGTGCCGATGCAGCACGCAAGAAAATTGCAGCAGATGCCAGCCTGAACATGAAATCAGCCTGGGTGATTGACTGGGTACCATTAGACAAGCGGAACTAGTCGTCCAGTCTATCGGTATCTTGCCGTGAGTTCTCATTCGATGGATTCGACAGTTGCTGTCGAATCCATTTTATATTTTCGGGGCGAAATAAGGCATCAATATTGACCCAGATCGGATGGAAACCAAAGCCGCCATATTTCATTTCTGCCAGCGCCTGTTCCACCGGCCAGTGTTCAAACATAATCCGGTACATGGCCACACTGGCCCCGATCCGGTCTGCACCATGATAACAATGAATCAACACTTTTTGCTGTTGGGCTTGGGCGCTTTGAATCTGCTGCATCACCTGCAATAAATCTTCCCGGTCAATGGCCCTGGTATGAATGGGTAGATGCACCGATTGCAATCCATGCTGCTGCAACGGTTCCGCCTCTGCCGCTTTGGGACGCAAGTTGATGACCACATCAATATCATGCTGTTGTAACAATGCTGCCAGCTGCTGATCGGGCTGTTCGCTGCGATATAGCATCGGGCTGACCTGATAAAAATTGTGCTGTGCATCCAGCGGTTGAGCCCAGGCACTCGGGCGCTGCTGTTCAGGCAAGGCCGGTGTGGTCATGCAGCCCGTGCAACAAATACAGGTCAGGACCAGGGCAAGCAGATTTTTGGGCATAGTGTTTTAATTGGTTGTGCTGGGTCATTCCAGTGTAGCACGGCTGAGGTGCTGACCTTGTACCATGAAAAAATGCCCGTCCGAAGACAGGCATACAGGAAGATGAACGGGGATATTGATTATTTAGTCACGATTCGGCTGCGGGGTTAAACGCAGGTACGGTTTTACTGCAGTATAGCCTTTCGGGAAACGCTGTTTTAATTCGGCTTCATCTTGCAGTGAAGGCACAATCACCACATCTTCACCCTCTTGCCAGTTGGCCGGGGTGGCCACTTTATAGTTGTCGGTCAGTTGCAGGGAATCGACCACGCGTAAAATTTCATGGAAGTTACGCCCGGTAGAGGCCGGATAGGTAATAATTAAACGCACTTTTTTATTCGGATCGATAATCACCAGGGAGCGTACCGTCAGGGTTTCGCTGGCATTGGGATGGATAAAATCATATAGCGTCGATACTTTACGGTCCTGATCGGCAATAATCGGAAAATTCACGCTGGTGTTCTGGGTTTCGTTAATGTCATTAATCCAGCCTTTGTGTGACTCGACATCATCGACCGACAGGGCGATGGCCTTGACGCCACGTTTTTCAAATTCCTGTTTGAGTTTTGCGGTATAGCCCAGTTCGGTGGTGCAGACCGGGGTGTAGTCGGCAGGATGTGAAAACAGGATACCCCAGCTGTTGCCCAGAAATTCATAAAAGTTCAGGGTGCCTTCGCTTGATTCCTGAGTAAAGTCGGGTGCGGTATCGCCTAATCGTAAACTCATTTTAACTGCCTCATATCGTTGTTGTATTGGGGGATGGAATTGACTATGGCGCAATTCTTTTAGCATTGAAAATACTTTTTTTGTAATTCTTTATGAATATATGGAATAAGTAGTTGCATGAAATGCTGAAAAAACATGCAGTCATATTGTCATGCTTTGACTATATCATCCGATTAAAATTTGCTACATTATTTTGCCTTAGCTTCGCTGTACGGATAGAAATCATCAGAATTTTTTGATGGGTTGTGTGCAAAACCCTTGTACTTCAAATTTCTAGCACCATAATAACGACTGAGAACAAATTATTCTTTTGACAAGCAAGATTTAGAGAGTCTATTCATGTTGGCAAGTCTGATCGGAGGAATCTTCGGTACCAAAAATGAGCGCGAACTCAAACGCATGCGTAAAATCGTAGACAAGATTAATGCGCTCGAGCCGACGATATCAGCCTTAAGCGATGCAGACTTATCTGCAAAAACCGAAGAATTCAAACAACGATATAACAAGGGCGAAAGTCTAGATAAGTTATTGCCAGAAGCGTTTGCAGTCTGCCGTGAAGCCGGGAAACGGGTCATGGGCATGCGCCATTATGATGTACAGCTGATTGGTGGTATTACCCTGCACGAAGGTAAAATTGCAGAAATGCGTACCGGTGAAGGTAAAACCTTAATGGGGACTTTGGCCTGTTACCTGAATGCCTTAAGTGGTGAAGGCGTACACGTGATTACCGTGAACGACTACCTGGCGCAGCGTGATGCCGAACTCAACCGTCCACTCTTTGAATTTCTGGGTTTAAGTATCGGCATTATTTATTCGATGCAGGACCCGACCGAAAAAGCGCAAGCCTATCGTGCCGATATTACTTACGGAACCAACAACGAATTTGGTTTCGACTATTTGCGTGACAACATGGTGTTCTCGCTGGCAGAGAAAAAGCAGCGTGGCCTGACCTATGCCATTATCGATGAAGTCGACTCGATCCTGATTGATGAAGCACGTACCCCGCTGATTATCTCGGGTCAGAGCGAAGACTCATCACAGCTGTATGCGGCGATTAATACCATTCCGCCTAAACTGCATCCGCAAAAAGAAGAGAAAGTGCCAGATGGCGGTCACTTCTGGATTGATGAAAAACAGCGTTCGGTTGAAATGACCGAAGTCGGTTATGAAACCGTAGAAAATGAACTGATTCAGATGGGTCTGCTGGCAGAAGGGGAAAGCCTGTATTCTGCTTCCAACCTGAATCTGGTACATCACGTGTCTGCGGCCATTCGTGCCCATTTCCTGTATCAGCGCAATGTGCATTACATCATCCATGATGGTGAAGTGATTATTGTCGATGAAAACACCGGCCGTACCATGCCGGGTCGTCGCTGGTCTGAAGGTCTGCATCAGGCGGTTGAAGCCAAAGAAGGTCTGGAAATCCAGCCGGAAAACCAGACTCTGGCCACCACCACCTTCCAGAACTACTTCCGTCTGTACAAAAAACTGTCCGGTATGACCGGTACTGCCGATACTGAAGCGGCAGAAATGAAAGAAATTTATGGTCTGGATGTGGTGATTATTCCAACCCACCGTCCAATGATCCGTCAGGACCATAACGATTTAATCTATTTAAATCGTGAAGGCAAATACAACGCGATTATTCAGGAAATCCTGCGCGTGCAGGAATCGGGTGTCGCGCCGATCCTGATTGGTACTGCCACCATTGAAGCCTCAGAAATCCTCTCGGACAAACTGAAAGAGGCCGGTATTCATCATGAAGTTCTGAACGCCAAACAGCATGAACGTGAAGCCGATATTATTGCCCAAGCCGGTGCACCACGTGCGGTGACCATTGCCACCAACATGGCGGGTCGTGGTACCGATATTCTGCTCGGTGGTAACTGGAAAGCTCTGCTGGCCAAAATTGAAAACCCGACACCTGAAGATGAACAACGTCTGAAAGAAGAATGGGACCAGAACCACGAAGCGGTACTGGCCTCAGGCGGGTTGCATATTATTGGTTCTGAACGCCATGAATCACGCCGTATTGATAACCAGCTGCGTGGTCGTGCCGGTCGTCAGGGTGACCCGGGTGTGTCGCGTTTCTATCTGTCACTTGAAGATGACCTGATGCGTATTTTCGCCGGTGATCGTGTGGTGGCCATGATGCGTGCCATGGGCCTGAAAGAAGATGAAGCCATTGAACACAAAATGGTGTCGCGTTCGATTGAAAATGCCCAGCGCAAAGTTGAAGCACGTAACTTCGATATCCGTAAGAACCTGTTGAAATACGATGACGTCAACAATGAACAGCGTAAGATTATTTACTCACAGCGTGATGAAATTCTTGCCGCAAACTCATTGCAAGATTACATCGAAGAAATGCACCGTGAAGTGATTCAGGGCGTGATTGCCAACTATGTACCACCAGAGTCGATTCATGATCAGTGGGATATTGACGGTCTGGAGCAGGCGTTACGTGAAGATCTGGCTTTAGATCTGCCAATTAACCAATGGTTAGAAGAAGATCGCCGTCTGGATGAAGAAGGTCTGGTCGAACGTATTTCTGATGAGCTGGTGGCTCGTTATAACAGCCGCCGTCAGCAAATGGGTGATGAATCTGCAGCGATGCTGGAGCGTCACTTTATGCTCAACTCGCTGGATCGTCACTGGAAAGACCATCTGGCGGCAATGGATTACTTGCGTCAAGGCATTCATTTACGTGGTTATGCGCAAAAGAATCCGGAGCAGGAATACAAGAAAGAAGCCTTTAACCTGTTTGTGAACATGCTCGCTGTGATCAAGTCTGATGTCGTGACTGACTTGTCTCGCGTACACGTACCAACAGCTGAAGAACTGGCTGAACTTGAAGCACAGAAACAGGCACAAGCCGAGGCGATGCAGCTGAATCTGTCTCATGCCGATGTGGACAGTCTGACCGGTGAAACTTTCGAAGCCGATGCACAGCAGACAACTCCAACCGAAACGGTGTTTACGCCACCGGCAAGCCGTAATTCACCATGTCCATGTGGTTCAGGTCTGAAATACAAACAGTGCCACGGCAAAATCTAAGCCATTCAAAACATCTCGCAAAAAGCAGAATTTCGATTCTGCTTTTTTTTATTCCGCTAAGTGTTTGAATAGTTTTGCAAGATGTGAATACAGATTGCAGTGCAGGAAATTAAATGGTATTTAGTTGCACATTGCACACCGAAAAGTGGAAAACACAATGAAAAAAGTATTACAACCTTTACTGATTGTTGCTTTAGCAACGCCTGCTTTGGCTTTTGCCAATACCCAAACCACCACGCTGGCAAAAGTTCAGGCCGCAGTCGGTGTAAGCACCACCCAAGCAGTGGTCAATAATGACCAGGTGACGGTTGCAAGCCCACGTACCGGTATCCGTTATACCTTTGCCAACCCGAATAAACGTCCGATTGTGCTCCAGACTGCAGCCATTGCTCCGGCCAATGCTGCCAATGCCGACCGCATTGTTGCTTCTAACCCGGCCCTGTCTGCAGAAAGCCAGCAAAAAGCCAAACAGGCTTTATTAAACGAAGCTGCGCAACTGGCCAAAAACTAAGGGTCAAGCACACAACACTAACCAGCCTGCGGGCTGGTTTTTTATTGCACGGCAGTTGAGTCTGGCCACAATTTTGTGGATGATGGGTTCTGCTCGATTTTTTCCTGATTTTGTTCTAAGCTGTGCACACTGAATTATTAACTGGTTGGACGTTTAAAAATGGCAGTAGGTGACGTTTCTATGCCACAGATGCATGTGGTCAAAGGGGTGAGAATTGGGACAGCAGAAGCCTATGTTCGTTATAAGAACCGACGTGACCTTGTTATTTTTGAACTGGCCGAAGGCGCCAATGTCGCCGGTGTGTTTACCCAAAACGCCTTTTGTGCAGCACCTGTGCATATCTGTAAAGCACATCTGCAGGCGGGTAATCCACGCTATTTAGTGATTAACACCGGCAATGCTAATGCCGGAACCGGTAAAACCGGTATGCAAAATGCAGCAGCAACCTGTGCCAAGCTGGCTGAACTGGCGGGTGTACAGACCGCCGAAGTATTGCCGTTTTCTACTGGTGTGATTGGCGAGCAGTTACCAATTGAGCGTTTAACTGCGGGTTTACAACCGGCCTTAGACAGCTTGCGTGCCGATGCCTGGGACGACGCTGCCCGCGGTATTATGACCACAGATACCACACCGAAAGGTGCATCTGAGCAGTTTGAACTGGATGGCATCACTTATACCATGACCGGTATTTCTAAAGGTGCCGGCATGATTCGCCCGAATATGGCGACCATGCTTGGTTATGTGGCCACTGATGCTCCAATCAGCCGTGAACTGGTACAGCAACTGTTGAGTAGTACGGTTAATGTCTCGTTTAACCGCATCACTGTCGATGGCGATACCTCAACCAATGACTCCTGTATCTTCATTGCAACTGGCCAGGCCGGTGGTACAGAAATCAGCTCGACCGAAGATCCGCGTTATGCCGTAGTATTAGAGGTTTTAACCCGGGTGATGACACGTCTGGCGCAGCTGATTGTGCGTGATGGTGAAGGCGCGACCAAATTTATTACCGTTGCAGTCGAAGGTGGACAAAATACCCAGGAATGTTGCGATATTGCTTACAGTATTGCTCATTCACCGCTAGTAAAAACCGCTATTTTTGCCTCAGATCCAAACTGGGGCCGTATTCTGGCGGCCATTGGTTATGCGGGCGTGCCAAATTTAGACGTTGAAAAAATTCAGGTTTGGTTAGATGATGTACAAATCTGTAAAGATGGCGGCGCCGCAGCGGACTATACCGAAGAAGCCGGCGCACGTGTCATGGCGCAGCAGGAAATGACCATTCGTGTAGATTTAGGTCGTGGCCAGGCTCAAGATACCGTCTATACCTGCGATTTATCTTATGATTATGTCAAGATTAATGCAGACTACCGTTCTTAAGTCCCTGATGTATTTCTGAAAAAGCCTCCGTTGTGAGGCTTTTTTACAACGCTGTATTTTTAATGATTGGTCAAGCGCTGACACTGACCAATTGCTGATGTAACTGCTTGTGCAAACAAGCATTTCGATAGAGAAGACGCTGTTATGAATGATGCGACCATTTTAATTGCCAATGAAGCAAAGTCGATTGTGCAGGCGCATTTAGACCGTTTGGGTGAACCGAAAGAAAATCATTTAACTGAAGAAGCCAAGCAGGCCAAATTTGCCTTAATTCAGGCCGAACTTAAAAAACGTGATGCAGTACTGGTGGCACACTATTATTGCGATCCTGAAGTGCAAGAGCTGGCAGAGCTGACGGGTGGTTGTGTATCGGATTCACTGGAAATGGCACGTTTTGGTCGTGATCATGCAGCGTCAACCCTGGTGGTGGCCGGGGTGAAATTTATGGGCGAAACCGCCAAAATCCTGTCACCTGAGAAAACAGTGCTGATGCCGACGCTGGAAGCCACCTGTTCACTCGACCTGGGCTGCCCGGTAGATGAATTTACCCAATTCTGCGATGCCCATCCTGATCATACCGTAGTGGTGTATGCCAACACCTCGGCTGCTGTGAAAGCCCGTGCCGACTGGGTGGTAACCTCAAGCTGTGCGGTTGAAATTGTCGAGCATCTCGATAGCCTGGGTGAAAAAATTATCTGGGCACCGGATCAGCATTTGGGTCGTTATATCCAGAAAAAAACGGGCGCAGACATGCTACTCTGGGATGGTGCCTGTATCGTGCATGAAGAATTCCGTGCCCGCGGGATTGCACAAATGAAAGCGCTTTATCCGGATGCAGCGGTGCTGGTGCATCCAGAATCACCAGAATCGGTGGTGGATATTGCTGATGCAGTCGGCAGTACCTCGCAATTGATCAAGGCTGCCCAGACTTTGCCACATGAGCGTTTAATTGTGGCGACCGACCGCGGGATTTTCTACAAAATGCAGCAGGCGGTACCGAACAAGATTCTGGTAGAAGCGCCGACCGCTGGTGAAGGCGCGACCTGTCGCTCATGCGCGCATTGCCCGTGGATGGCTATGAACGAACTAGATGGGATTTTGCAGGTTTTACAGCAGGGTGATCAGGAAATTTTTGTTGATCCTACGCTGGCAGAACGCGCCAAATTACCGCTCGATCGCATGTTAAACTTCAGTGCGCAGCTAAAACGCTAAAAATTGATTGAAAAATGTCTAAAATGCTTGATAAATAAGCGGTTGAAGAGATTTTTCATATTTTTTTAAAGATAGGTGTTGACGTCCACGGGCGTCGCGCCTAGAATGCACACCGTACCGCACGATGTGCGATACACGAAAAGCTGAGATGAAACGGAGCATAGCACAGCCTGGTAGTGCACCTGGTTTGGGACCAGGGGGTCGTAGGTTCGAATCCTACTGCTCCGACCAATTTCTCAAGGCAACGATGTGTTTTTGGTATCATCGGTTAAGCGCTTGTAGCTCAGTTGGATAGAGCATCCGCCTTCTAAGCGGATGGTCACAGGTTCGAATCCTGTCAGGCGCGCCATTTTGGTGGCTTGGTATTGTAGAACTAATTGATGGTGGATGTAGCTCAGTTGGTAGAGCCCTGGATTGTGATTCCAGTTGTCGCGGGTTCGAATCCCGTCATTCACCCCAACTTTTAAAGTTGAATATCGGAGCATAGCACAGCCTGGTAGTGCACCTGGTTTGGGACCAGGGGGTCGTAGGTTCGAATCCTACTGCTCCGACCAATTTCCCTAAAGTTGAAAGATAAAAGATACCGCGTTAAGCGGTTTTTTTATGCCTGAAATTTGAGTCTGCGGATCAAATCTCCCCATAAAAAAAGCCTCTGCAAGAGGCTAGTTCTACAAAGTGGCAAAATACTTAAGGCACAATCACCACATTTACACGCCGGTTCATCGCCCGGTTTTCAGGAGAGGTATTGGGCACCAGTGGTTGTTCTGCACCGCGAGGAATTACCTGTAAATGGTTTGGTCGAAAGCCTTGTTGCATAAAAATCTGTGCGACATTTTCAGCGCGTTCTCCGGACAGCTTCAGGTTATAGGTCAGGTCGCCGACATTGTCGCTATGTCCAATAATTTTGACTTTATCTAGTTTATATTTCAGTAACTTGCTCGAGAGTTGCTGTAAGGCTTGCTGGTTATGCGCCTGGATCTCGGCCTGATCAAAACCGAACAGCAGTTTTTCTGGCAGGCCTAAGCTCCAGCCCTCACTGGTCAGGCTAAAGCCTTCCTGCTTGAGCATGCGGGCCTGTTTGTAATTAAGTTGCCCCAGACTCATGCAGGCACTGAGGGTAGTCAGTGCAAGCAGCAGACAAGCAGTTTTAAAAATATGTTTTAACATGAATAAACTAACCTTTGGCCATGCGCCCGTGCTCTGCAAAAATGTACCAGTGTTGTGCGAGCTGCTTGGCCTTATACATGGCCATATCTGCATTATTGATCAGCATTTCAGGAGATGATGCTGACTGCGCGAGTGCGATGCCAATACTAAAACTGAAATAAATAGGATGATGATTAAAAATTAAAGGCTGGCGACAGCAGTGGAGTAAATTTTCACTTATTCTAATTAAATCATGATGATCTTCAATATTTTTTACAATAATTGCGAACTCATCACCACCGAGGCGGGACACAAAATCATGCTGGTTTAACGCTTGGCGCAAGCGTTTGGTCATTTCCAGCAGCACGGCATCACCGGCGGCATGGCCGTGGCGATCATTAATTTCTTTAAAGTTATCGTTATCAATAAACAGCAGGGCAATGCTGTCTTGCGTACCTTGGGCAAAACTCTGTGCCAGCATTTGATGGAAATATTCACGATTAGGAAGTTGGGTCAGTCCATCATGACGGGCCTGATGCGACAATTGATGATTTTCATGTTGCAGGGCCCGGGTTGAGGCTTCAATTTTGTCCAGCAGTTCATTTACCACGCGATTAATTTCCTGAAACTCAGAAATTTCAGACGAGGGCAGGCGTAGCTGATAATTTTTATTGGTGCTGATGGTCTGGGTGGTCTGTACCAGCGGATTGACCGCTTTCATCAAATGTCGGTAAACCGCATTTGCCGACCAGAACAGTAAGGCCAGCAGTAAAATAAAGCTAATGGTCAGCGCCAGTAGAATGGTATAGAAAAAACTGACATGGGTGGAGGCATTGCCATAGACCACCAGTTGTCCAAAATTTTGCTGCTGATGCTGAATCTCGACTGTCACTGGCTCACGAAAATACAGCCAGTCCAGTAAATACTGAATAAACGGTAACGCATTTTGATGATGATGAATGGTCGACAGGACTTCACCATTGGTTGCGATGACTTGAATCGAATGAATCGGATATTGCTCGGCATATTCAGTCAGAATCTTCTGAATTGTATAGGTGTCATGAAAGACCACAGCGGGCTGAATCCGCTCTGCCAGAGAGCCGGATAAAATACTCAAACTCTGTTTGGCATAACTTCCAGGGTGTAATTAGACACCACACAAAAAATACCTAGGCATAAACCAAAGGTCAGAATAAAAATCACCAGCTGGTACGAACGGAAAATACGTCGTAGCGATACTGCTTTGGGCTTATTCATGCTTTAGGCCCCCGTTTTTACCCAGTAATAATACCCGGGGGTCAATATGTACCTGCGATTGCGTCAGACTTTGCATATTCACCCTAAATGAATACTGCTGATTTTTCTTCTGGTAAAGGCAAAAGACGCTGCCCAGCTCACAGGCTGAATTGGTGGTGCTAATGCTTAAGGCGGGATAACGCACTGTACTGTTCAGAATATTCTGTTCTTCACGTGGGCTTAGGTTGGAAAAGACAATGGCCTGACAACTGGTCTGTTTTAAATCGTCTAATTGTAGTGGGCTGATTTTATAAACATGCTGTGCGCTACGCTGGCTTTTAAATTGTTGTGCTAGCGCCGGATTATTCACAATACAAATATTCGGCGTGTTTTGCTCCCATTTGGTATAACTTAAAATGGCATACACCATTTGGGGTGTACCAGCGGTTGGGCTATTGGCATGGGCAGGGTGCAAACATAAACACAGCAAAAAACACAGTGTTTTGTGTAAGGGGAGAGAAGGCATTTTTATAAAAAGTTAAAAATAAAATTATGGCCGCAGTCTAACTAAAATAAAAATGAAAGAAAAAGATAAAAAATAAACTGAAAAACCTGAAATTGATCATAAAAAATACAGTTAAGATATATTTCCCAAAATAATTAAAAATAGGGGTTGCGTCAGGTTTTATTTGCTCTATAATGCACATCCATCGGCGGTGGTGTTGATAAAAACTTGTTGATAAACAAGGATTTAGCTAAAATGGTTGAGTTCTGGTTTAGGTGGTAAGTTTAGAAATAAAATCAACATTGCATGTTGACTTTCTAAAAATAGAGAGTAATATAGCCG